>JAJXYI010000289.1 GCA_021780625.1 bacterium
TGCCATTGTCCTGACTGCCCTCGTTCTCTCCGGCTGCGCGAGCGCGCCGTCGACCATCGACGCGGTCGCAAGCCAGACCCAGCCGGTCAACGATCCATTCCAGAAGCTCACGTGGATCGTCGGGCCGTACCTCCGGTACCATGATCATGGATACTCCGGCCGGATGTACCTGGCGGAGGCGACGAATTCCTCGGGGCTCGCGGAGTTCCAGCTGGGCGTGGAGAACACGTCCGATCATCCGGAGACCTTCACCGGCGCGGCGGCGAAGACCGGCGACACGCTCAGCCTCCAGCAGGTCGGTGCCGCCTATGACGGTGAGGAGTTCAGCCAGAAGGTGCGCGTCACCGTGCCGAAGGCGCTGCTGCAAAGCTGCACGTCGACGGGACTGACGGTCCGCCTGTACGGACAGCAGCGGGTGCTCGACGTCACCATTCCCGGATTCTACATCGCGGGGTTCCTGCAGCGCTCCTGAGCGGGACTTTCGAATTTGTGGCCCGGAGCGGATGTCCGGGCTCCGGGAATTTACACCGCCTGCGGTCCGATGCGTACGCCGCGTCCCGAAGGCGAAAAAAAAGACCGCCCACGAAGGGCGGTCGGAAAGCGGCGTGGGGCGGGTCAGATGAGGCCGAGCTTCATCTTCCCCTCCTCGCTGATCATCGACTGGTTCCAGGGCGGTTCCCAGACGATGCGCACGTCGGCGACCGCGACCCCCGGGACTTGGAGGATCTTCGAGCGCGCGTCCTCCGCGATGGCCGGGCCCATGCCGCAGCCCGGAGCGGTGAGGGTCATCGCGACATAGACCTTGAAGCCTTCGGCCTCCTTCTCGACGTCCATCGAATACACGAGTCCGAGGTCGACGATGTTGACGGGAATCTCCGGGTCGTAGACGCGGCGGAGCTGGTCCCAGATGGCCTCGGGGTCGGGGGAGCCGCCCTCGAGCGTGGCGGCTTGGACGCCGGTGTCGGTCACCTTGTCGCCCAGCGAGTCGGCGTCGCGGCCGTCGATGCGGTAGAGTCCGGTGTCGGTCTGGACCGTGTAGCTCCCGCCTAGCGTCTGGTGGATGAAGATCTGGGATCCCGCCTTGAGGGGCGTCTTGTCGCCTGACGGTATCTGCGTGGCGACGACGTCGCGGGAGAGGATGCGTTCTCGGTTGTTCATGGCGTCACTGGGGAGCAAGAAACACGAAGCGGCGCAAAGCGCAATCAGCGCGTGGAGGACGCGGGCTGCCCGTCGGTCCCGACCGAGGGCGGGGTCCACGGCGTGAGGTCCTGGGATGCCGGGACATACAGCGGATGGCGGGGACTTCCGTCGCGAGTGGTGCCCAGGCAGAGCAGGGTGTGGCCGGCAAGGAGCCGTGCGACGTGGCGTGCGCGGTCGAGGAAGAATCCGCCCGCGCCCCAGGCGGCGACGACGACCTCGCACCGGGAGGCCGCCCTCAGGAGCGCGGCATCGTTGTCGGGGCCAACCGGCTCCGGATCGGCCCGCATCTCCTCCGGGTAGGGCGTGCGGAGGGCGAACAGATTGGCCATCCAGAAGCCGTCGAACCCCTCGCGCTTCGAGAATGCGGCAATCCGCGTGAGGGTGGGATCGAGGCGGCGTTCGTCGGCCGTGCTCGGGTTGAGACCGATCCAGAGGATGAGCCGGTCTCCGAAGAGGGGGTTCCAGCGATGGACCAGGCTATAGCGATAGCGCCGGTCCGGTGAGAATTCGCACGCGTTATCCACGCGGTCGGTCGGAGCCTCAGCGCACCGAGGCGGGGAAGGTCTTGCGCACGGAGTCGAGCCAGGCCTCGAGCTGCTTGGTCTGGGCCGTGGTCAGTCGGGCCTCCGGGTGCATCAGCAGGTAGGAGCCCAGCGGCATGCCGTGATTGTGGATCTCGTCCATCGCGTGGTCGAGTTTCTTGACGGCCCACTTCGCCGGGGTCTTGCCGAATTCCGAGAAATTGACGTGCCGCTTGCCGTTGCGGACGTGATAGGCGAGGTACCAGCCCACGGGCTGGATGTTGGCGTACCACGGGTAGTTCGTGTTGTTCGAGTGGCAGTCGTAACAGGCTGCGCGCAGGTCGTGGGCGACGTCGGCGGGGGCGTGGTACTTGACGAGGATGTCGTCGGGCTGGGGGCCGGTGGAAATGTTCTTGGCTGGGCGGATGAGCTGGATGGCGGCGAGGACGATGACGAAACCGATGATATAGCGCATGGTTGTGGGAGTGGAGTGAACCGTCAGAAATCAGAAGGCGCATCCCACTGCAATCCGGGAGATACGCGCCGGATTGACCCCGACGGCGCACCCCGGGTTCCCGTCAGGCCGCCGCCGCGGCGGCGCGCCGGGCCTTGAGGTCGGTCTCAATAGTTTGCATACGCGTTTCCGTCAGCGAATAGAACAAGACCAAGCCCGCGGCGACGAAGGAGCAGAGCGCGGGGATTAAGCTGTCCATCAGCAGGATGCCGTGAAGCGCGTGCTGCGAAAGGTCGGTGTCGGCGATGTAGCCGAAATACGTGAGCATGATGCCCGGCAGCCAGCCGCCGAAGGTCCAGCCGAATTTCTGGGCCATGATGGCCGCCGAGTAGACCAGGCCGGTGGCGCGTCGATTGTGTATCCACTCAGAGAAATCCGCGCAGTCCGCGTACATGGCCCACAGCACGGCGCTCGTGGGGCCGAGGGTGATTGAGTAGAAGATCTGCCCGAGGAAGATCAGGCCGACCTGATCGGGCCGGATGAAATAGTAGGCGACGGTGGCGATTCCGGAGCCGCCGATGAGCACGCAGTACAGCGCCTTCTTTCCGATCAGGCGCGTGAAGAAGGGCACCAGTATAGTTCCGACAATGGAGAAGCAAGGGCCGAGCCCCAGGAAGACACCGAGCATCTGGAGGTAGGTAAAGTGGCGAACGCCGAAGAGCACCGTGTTCACGGTCTGGTCCTTCACGTAGTACTTGAAGTAGTAGATGAATGTGGCGCTGCGCACGGCGATCGCCATGATTGTCGCGAGGGTCGTCAGCGAAAGTACGATCCATGGAATGTTGGTGAAGAGATCGCCAAAGTCTCGTTTGAGGTTTGTCTTCTGGTGGGCTGGGGGCGAAACGCGCTCCCGGATCGAAAGGAAGCAAATCACGAAGAAGCAGACCGCGACCACAGCGTAGCCGACGAGGGTCATCTGGTAGCCGCGCGCCTCGTTGCCGTGGCCGAACAGCTGGACGAAGAATGGCGTCCCGAACTCAACGATGGCGCCCGCGCAGAAGGCGAAGACAAACTTGTAAGAGGAGAGGACCGTGCGCTCCTGCGTGTTGGGCGTGAGCACGCCGAGCAGCGAGTTCTGCGGTATCGCCACAAGCGAATACATCATCATCAGGAACGTGTAGGTGATGTAGGCATACACGATCTTGCCGGTGTCGCCGAAGTGCGGGGTGGTAAAGGCCAGCACGCCCGCCAGTCCGAAGGGCAGGGCGCCGAACAGGAGGTAGGGCCGGTACTTGCCCCACCGCGTGTTCGTGCGATCGGCGATCACGCCCATCGTCACATCGAAGAACGCGTCGAAGAAGCGCACGATGGCGAACATCCAGCCCGCGACTTCCGCCGCCGATTTTCCCGGAGCGATCTTGTAGATGTCCGTGTAGAAATAGAGCAGGAAGTACATGAAGAACTGCCAGAACAGGTTGTTCCCGAGTTCTCCGATGCCGAAGCCGAGCTTCTCCATCAGGGGGACCTTGTCGGTCGAGGGTGTTTGCGCAGGGACGTTCATTTGCAGGGGGGCGTTGCTTTTGGGGGAGGGGGCACAGGGGGAGTGCCTATGGAAAAAGCGCCTTCCGCTGGGGAACGGAAGGCGCCGAGAGCGTGTGCCGGCGGTGTGCCGGGATCAAGCCTTCCCGAGGAAGGCCCGGTTGGCGCGGATCAACGCCAGGCGCTGGTCCACGCTGCGGCGCGTCGTGTACGCCTCCTCGGGCGTGTTCAGGCACCAGTCCACGAGGCGCTCGACGGACGAGCGTGCGACGTAGCAGCGCGTATCCGAGGCTCCGTAGTAGATGAGGACCGTGTCATCGGGTAGCCGGACCCAGCCGTTGGAGAACGCCACGTTGGACACGTCGCCGACGCGCTCCTCGCCGTGAGGCGCCAGGAAATGGCCGCCCGGGCGGGCGATCACCTTCGAGGGGTCCTCGAGCGAGGTCATGAACATGTACAACACGTAGCGCAGGCCCGCGGCGCAGCCGCGCACGCCGTGCGCAAGGTGCAGCCAGCCCTTCGGCGTCTTGATGGGCGCGGGGCCCTGGCCGTTCTTCACCTCCTTGATCGTGTGGTAGGCCCGCTCGTCGATGATCTTCTCAGGGCCGGTGACGCCGGTGGTGATGTCCTTGCAGAGCGTCCAGCCAATGCCGCCGCCGGAGCCCACGTCGATGAAGCCGTCCATCGGTCGCGTGTAGAACGCGTACTGGCCGTCGACGAATTCGGGGTGCAGCACGACGTTGCGCTGCTGCGAGGCGGGCGTCCTGAGGTTGGGCAGGCGTTCCCACTTCCTGAAATCCCTCGTGCGGACGATGCCGGCCTGCGCGACTGCGCTGGAGAGGTCGCCGCGCGGGGCCTTGGGATCCTTCGCCTCGGCGCAGAACACGCCGTAGATCCAGCCGTCCTCGTGGAAGACGACGCGCATGTCGTAGACGTTGGTCTCGGGTTCGAGCTCGGGAATGTCGCAGGGCTCGTCCCAGAAGCGGAAG
>JAJXYI010000444.1 GCA_021780625.1 bacterium
GCGACCGAGGCCGCCCGCAAGGCGTTGGCGGAAGGGCAGCTCTATCCCGACGGCGGATGTTTTCGCCTCCGTCAGAAGCTCGCCGGGAAAATCGGCGTCGAGGCCGCCCAGGTGGTGATCGGAAACGGCTCCAACGAGATTCTGGAACTGCTCGCCCACGTCTTCCTGCGCCCGGGAGACGAGACCGTGATGGGAAATCCCGCCTTCGTCGTGTACAAACTCGCCACGCTGCTCCTGGGCGCGAAGCCCGTCGAGGTGCCGTTGGTGGAGCAAACGCACGACCTGGCCGCGATGGCGCGAGCGGTCACAGCCCGCACGCGGCTCGTGTTCGTCGCCTGCCCCAACAATCCAACCGGCACCGCCAACAGCGAAGCCGACCTCCTCGCCTTCGCGCGCGCCCTGCCCGACCACGTCGTGCTGGTTTACGACGAAGCCTACGCCGAATACGCCGGTCAGGCGCCTGATCTGCGTCCTCTGCTCAGGGAAGGTCGCAAGGTCATTTGCCTGCGCACGTTTTCCAAGATTTACGGCCTGGCCGCCCTGCGCGTCGGCTACGGCTACACGACGCCAGAGATCGCCTCCCTGCTCAACCGCGTGCGCCAGCCCTTCAACGTCAACGCCATCGCGCAGGCCGCCGCCCTCGCGGCACTCGACGACGAAGCCTTTGTCCGCCGCTCGATCGAGGAGAACCGCGCCGGCCTCGCCCAGCTCGAGACGGGATTCAAGGCCCTCGGCCTGGCCTACGTGCCCAGCGTCGGCAATTTCATCCTCGTGAAGACGGGCGCTGGCGCGAAGCACTTCGACGCCCTGCAGCGCCGCGGCGTGATCGTCCGCCCGGTCGGCTCGTACGGACTCCCCGAATGGCTGCGTATCACTGTCGGCACAAAGTCCCAGAACGAGCGCCTGCTGCGCGAGTTGAAGGCCGTGCTCGCAGTCTGACCGCGCGAGGTCCCGATCACGCGGCGCCGGATTCGAGCGCGCCCTGAAGGGCAGGAAGTCCCGGGAACACCCGGTCGGCTCCCGCTTCCGTGAGGTCGGCCGCGGCGTGCGTGCCGGTGGTGACGCACCAGCACGCCCCAAGTCCGCCATTTTTCGCCGCCTTCACGTCAAACGGCGAGTCGCCCACGAGCAGGGTCGTGTCCGCATCCGCCCCCAGCTGGTTTAGGACGTGCCGGGCAAATTCGGGTTGGGGCTTCACCCAGGGCGTGTCCTGCGCGCCAAACACCGCCTTCACGTGCGGCGTGATCCCCAGGTGCTGGCACAACCGCCGTCCCGAGGGACCATGCTTGTTGCTGAATACCGCGCAGGCCACGCCCTGGGCATTCAGCCAGGTGAGCAGCTCCAACGCCCCCGGCATGAGCTCCGGATCGTCCAGCATCGTCCGATCCCAATAGGGCCGATAGATTTCAAGAGCCGCATGGATCTTCTCCTCGGGCAGGAATTTCCGCATGGCGTTCTCCAGCCCGCCACCAATGGCCGCGCGGACCTGCTCAAAGGTGGGCGCCGGATAGCCCAGTTGCGGCAGGGTGTGGCAGTAGCTGCGATGAATCGCCCGCAGGTGATCCACCAGGGTGCCGTCGAGATCGAACAGGACCGTGCGAAAACGCATGATTGCCGCAAAGGCAAAGGCGCCCGAGCGTCCCTGGCCACCGAATTTTGGCTTTTCCGGCGACCCCTTCTTGGCAATCGTTCTCATTTATGTCCGGTCCCACGACCAGCCGCTCTGCCAGCGCCACCCTGCGCCCCCTCGGCGATCGCCTGGAGCTTGCGCTCGGCGGCGAGTGGCGGATCACGGGCGATGTGCCCCGCTGGACCCCTCCCGACAGCGCGGGCAAACCGGCGGCGCTCTCGTGCCGGGTCGACGAGGGCCTCTTCTGGGACAGCTCCCTCGTCTTCTACCTGAGCACCGCCCGCGCCTGGTGCACGGCCAACCAGGTCGCATTCGAAACCGCTGGCCTCCCCGCCAACCTGCTCACCCTCCTGGGCCAGCTCGACAGCGCCGGCCCCGCCCCGACCAAGGAGCGGGGCGTCGGCATCCTGTCCCTGGTCGGACTCGGGGCCCAGGACCTCGGCGCGCAATTTACAGGCCTCGCGCACTTTGTGGGCGAATGCTCCATCAGCGCAGTTCGCCTGGTGCGCAACCCGCGCCTGTTCCGCTGGAAGGACTGCCTCGACGAAATGCAGCAGTGCGGCGCGATGGCCCTCCCCATCGTGAGCCTGGTGAGCTTCCTGGTGGGCGTGACGCTCGCCTACACCGCGGCCATCATCCTGCGCCTGTTCGGAGGCGACATTTGGGTGGCGGATCTCATCGGTTTGTCGGTCACACGCGAGATGGGCGCTGTCATGACCGGCGTCGTCCTCGCCGGCCGCACCGGCGCCGCCTACGCGGCCCACCTCGGCAACATGAAGGCCAACGAGGAGATCGATGCGCTTTCGACCCTCGGCGTCGAGCCCGTGGACTTCCTCGTCGTCCCGCGCATGGTCGCCCTGGCCCTGATGACGCCCCTGCTCGCGTTGTACGCGAACCTCCTGGGCATCCTCGGAGGCATGATCATCGCACTCGGCATCCTCTCCATCCCGCCGACCGCTTACTGGGTCGAACTCGTGTCGATCGTGGACCTCTCCGACGTGACCACCGGCCTCATCAAGGCCTCCGTCTTCGGGCTCATCATCGGCATGTCCGGCTGCCTGCGCGGCCTCCAGGCGGACCGAAGCGCGGCCGGCGTGGGCCGGGCGGCAACCTCCGCCGTGGTCACCGCCATCATCCTCATGGTCATCGCCGACGCCCTGTTCGCGGTGATCTTCAACATCGTCGGCTGGTAACCTGCCATGGTAAGCCAGGCACAGTCTCCGAATTCCACGCCCGCCATCGAGGCCCGCATGCTGACCTGCGGATACGAGGGGCGCATCGTGCTCAAGGACGTGACCTTTGACGTCAAACCCGCGGAGCTGTTCTTCGTGATCGGAGGCAGCGGCTGCGGCAAGAGCACCCTCCTGCGGCACCTCATCGGCCTGAACCCCCTGATGTCCGGCGAAGTGCGGTTCAATGGCCGGATCTTCGACGACAAATCCGGCGCGGCGCGGCGCGACCTGCTCAAGACGTTCGGGGTGCTCTTTCAAAGCGGCGCCCTGTGGAGTTCGCTCACCCTCCGGGAGAACGTGACGCTTCCCCTCGAGCTGCACACTCGCCTGAACCGGCGCGAACGCAACGAGCTCGCCGTGCTCAAACTCAGTCAGGTCGGCCTCCAAGGTTTCGAGGATTATTATCCCGCCGAAATCAGCGGCGGCATGAAGAAACGCGCCGGCCTGGCCCGCGCGCTCGCCCTGGATCCGGCCATTGTGTTCTTCGACGAACCCAGCGCGGGACTCGATCCGATCACCTCGCGCAAGCTCGACGAGCTCATCCTGCAGATCCGCGACACCTTCGGCACGACCTGCGTGGTCGTCTCGCACGAGCTCGCATCCATCAACGACATCGCCGACCGGATCATCCTGCTCGACCGCGACGCCCAGGGGATCGTCGCGGAGGGCGACCCCCGCGTGCTCGCCCGCGAAAGCGCGGATCCGCGGGTCCGGGAATTCTTCGGGAGGGGCAAGGCATGAACCCTGAGATCCGCTTTGCCCGCCGCGCCGCCCGGCCTACTCTATCCCGAGTCCGCCGCCCGGCGACTCCAGCCCACTCCCCTCAACGACGCGCATTGCCATGAAAACCAAAGTGAGTCCCGCCGTGGTCGGCTTCTTTGTCCTGGGCGCCCTCGCCCTCGGCCTCATCGCCCTGCTGTCGTTCGGCGGCGTCAACTTCTTCTCGAAGCCCCAGCGCTTCGTCGTGTTCTTCAACGAGTCGGTCCACGGCCTCGACCTCGGCTCCCCCGTGAAACTGCGCGGAGTGCGTGTCGGCCGCGTCGTGGACATGAACATCCGCTACAACAGCAAGACCGACCAGGCCGAGGTCGCCGTCGTCTGCGAGCTCAGCCGCAACATGATCGTCGACCAGACCGGCAAGGAGGTCGACGTCACCGACCGCAGGGTCATCCAGCAGTTCGTGAAGAACGGCCTGCGCGCCCAGCTCGGAGTGGTCGGCCTCGCCACAGGGCTGCTGTTCGTGGAGCTCGATTTCTACAACCCCGCCGAGTACCCCGCGACGCCGCCCCTGTCCGACGGACGCTTCGAGGTCGTGCCCTCGGTGCCGTCCGCAATTTCTGAATACCAGGCGAGCCTCACCGAGATCCTCTCCGACCTGCGCCGCGTCGACTTCGCCGCCCTCTCCAAGGAACTCCAGGCGCTGCTGATCGACACCCGCAAGCAGGTCGACAAGGCCGACTTGCGCGAGCTGATCACCGAGTGGACCAAGGCCGCAAAATCGGTCCAGACGCTCGCCACCTCCCCCCAGATCACGAGCGCGATCGCCCATTTCGACCAGGCCTCGCAGCAGATGAACTCCGTGCTCGAGAAGGTCGGAAGCCAGGTGAACCCGACCAGCGACAAGCTCGCCGCGACTCTCGTCGAGACGAAACGCGCCGCCGAGTCGCTCAACGCCACCGCCGCCGAGCTCCGCCACTTCGTCGAGGCTCAGCAGCACGTCGGCGGCGACGTGAGCCAGACGCTCCAGCACATTTCCGACGCCGCCGACGCCGTCCAGCGGCTCGCCGACTTCCTCGAACGCAATCCCAACGCCGTGCTCTCGGGCCGCAAGAACCCCGAG
>JAJXYI010000463.1 GCA_021780625.1 bacterium
ATCTCTAGCTTCGCCACCAAGAAGGTGCCCCGATGACCGTCGCCCGGTGCTGCCGTGTCTCGACCACCAAGCGGCCGTCGGCGGGCGACAGCACCCGCCGGATCGGGTCTTTCGTGTACACAACGCCCACGCGCTGGCCCGTCGGTGTGAACCAGGAGAATGCCTTGGATTCCAGGAGACCGAACCCGGTCTCGCCGACTAGGAGCGTTCCTTTGTCGAGGACGTCCACGAGGGCGTCGAGCCGATCCTCGGAGAGGACGTATAGCCTGGTATCCGTGAGGATGTAAAGGTGAGAGTCGGTGTGGACGATCTGGCGCGGCACGGCCCCCACATCGTAGACCCGCGCAGGGATTCCTCCCTCAGACACTTCGACTACTCTCCCTGAGTACCCGGCTAAGAACAGCCGGTTGTCGCCTGCCGCGAAGTTCGCGGCGTAGATCCAATCGGCAGCGCTCTTTTCCGAACCACCCATGCTAATCGTGACTTCGAACCCAACGGATCCACCGGGCACTCCGTTGACGGCGCCAGTAAATCGTTGGCGGCTCAATATCTTCTCGTAGGTGACCCGTCCAACCTCTCCAGCGTCCATCCCATTCAAGTCCGAACCGGTCAGGAGTTCCATCGCCGCTACGAGATCCTGGAACTTCCGAGTAGCCTCTGGAGCGTTCGGGTTTCGGTCGGGATGGCACTGAAGAGCGAGTTGACGGTACTGATGAGTCAGGTTCTGTGGAGTCACAGGGAGCTTGAGGTCCATCAGACGGAGCGCCGCCTCGACTTCCGCGCTCGTTCCAACGCGGTCCGCGCGCGGAGCGGCGGCCCTGGTCCAACCTTCCTGCGTAGGCAGGCGCAGGCCCCAGATCACGTCGCCGTTCTGGGTCGACAGGCACCACGCTTCATCGACGGCGGTCACCAGGTAGCGCGATCGATCGGTGGAAACCGCAACGCAGCGGACGTGCGTGCGCAGTTCATGACTGTCGATCCCAAAACGCGTTGCTTGTGCGCAGTACTCGGGCAGGTCCGTGACGCGCTCAGCGACGATCTGCTCGATTCGATTAGAGTAGCCGTGCAGCAGCCCCTCACGGGACATGAACAGAATCGCAGACCCGTCGGCATTCACGTCACTGCGGTAGACGTCCTGGGGAAGTCCGTGCTCGGCCACGAGGTGCCCACCGCGGTCGGTGACTCGAAGCACCGACGCGGCGTCCTCGAAGCCGACGCGATGACCCTTGCGATCGAGCCAGAACATCGACCGGCTCGTGGGGAACACGTCCTTGTACGCCGGATCGGGTCGCTCATCTGGCGTCAGTTTGTCCTCTGATTGGATGCGCCAGCCAGGACCCTCAGCCGTGAATCTCACCGCCGGTGCGCTGCTTTCCAGGCCCACGCGCTCGTTGCGTCCGTGGGCGCCCTCCTCCCACCGCAACGGCGCCTTCGGCAGGCGCACATATGGCAATCGCCCAACGTCGATCTCGCAAGCTCGCGACGCCGAGCGACGAGACCGCGATCGTAGGACCAGCGAAAGGGCCTTACCTGTAGAGGCAGCAGCGACTCGGTCGGCCACGTTATCCGGCTCTGTTAATTCACTTGTGGGCTCTGGCTCCAACGGCGAGGAGACTGCTTCAACCTGCTCCCCCAGCAGGTACAGCTTCTGAGTTGCACCGATCCTCACCCCTCGAATTCGCCCGGCCCTCCGAAGCCAACCTGCGACGTAGGACACGCGTCGACCGTCCGCGACTCCGATTCGCTGTTTGAGTTCCGATTGGAGCAGCCCGGGATCGCGCTGGACCGCTGCCATGATCGCGACGGTCAGTCTCAGGTCCTCCTCCGCTTGGTCCGCGGCGGGCAGCCATTCGCTCAGTTCAGGTATGGCTGCCAGAGCGCCACGCAATTCGCGAATGCCTTCGCGATCCTCGAGTACGGCCATAAGAATCGGCGCCGTGTGTACCGCATGCGACATCCCGATATCGAACCGCCCGTATTCCCGCTTCTGTTCACGCACCAACGCCGCCAGGAGAGGGTATGTCTGACGCGCGGCGACAATCGCGGATTGGAAATCGCCGTTCGCTTTGGAGCGTTCGATCTCCGCCGACAACTCGAAGTAGCGCCCGGTAACTTGCACCGGCGTCCGACCGTGAGGAGCCGCTACGTCGGCGACGACGGGTCGCACCTGTGGAGATGCAGTTGCATGGGAGCCCGGGCTCTTCGTCGGCGGAGGTGCGGGTACGGAAGTGCGTTCGCCGAAGCACGCCTTCAGGAAGTCGCGGATGCCCATGACGGGGACCTCCCCACCGAACTGGGTGGCCGCTTGCACTGCGGCACAAGATGATACCTCTGTGGGTGGGAATGTGGATGTGGTGATCAGAGTTTCACGAAACGTGCGGTTAGGCCCTTTCGGGCGGTCGGGTGCCCCTGACGGGCTCTCGCGCCGACCACGAGCGAGCCTAGCGGCCCCGCCGGTTGCGCCGGCAGCGCCAGTTGTGCTGCGCGCCGGACTTTACGTTTCGCCGAGTGGCGCGCTAGACTGCGCGTTTGCCGCTCCGGTAGGAGGCGTGGACCAGTCGAATCTTGGCAAGGCGGCTGCCCCAGACGGCCAGGAGCCGTGTCGAGTCGGCGACTGTCGAAGGCGACTTCACGGAAATCATCCGCGAGGCGGGCAGGGCGCCCATGGTGGCAGCGGAAGCGCCAACCGAGGACGGAAAGAACAAATGAGACAGATTCACGAGAGGCTGTTTGTCGCGGATGAAGGCTCGTGCCGGGCGGGTTCTGCCGAACTCGCTGTCGTGCACGCGTGCAAGTCTCCATGCCACCAACGAGCCGTCGGCTATAAGGGCAGCCTTTCGGCCCAGCACCCGAACTACCTGGTTCTGCGACACCCGTACGATCTGTACCTCAACATCATCGATCCCCCTGTCCCGCTCTTCAAGATCGAGACGTTTGTGCAGTTCCTTCTGTTCGCTGCGGAGCACTACGATCGCGGCGCGTCCGTCCTGATTCACTGCAACCAGGGCGAATCCAGAGCGCCGACGCTCGCACTGCTGTTTCTTGCCAAGCATCTACGCGCGATCCCGGCGGGGTCGTTCGACGCCGCGCGGGCTACATTTGCTCCGCTTTACCTTGAATACCGACCAGGCCGAGGGATCCAGCAGTTTCTGGAGACGAATTGGGGGACCATTATCGATAGCGGAGTCTGACAACGCCTTGCACCTGACCGCCGCCTGGATCTGCTCGCCCACGCCCGGAGCCCCCACCAGCGTCGAGCGTCATCCTAGGTTGCTGCGCGACATGAACAATCCGACGGAGGGTCGGTCTTTGTCTAACTCGAGTCGGGGAGTCTTGACGGCAGCGGCGTTGCTTCGCCATACTGTGCTCGGCAGTTAGCCGTCGCCCGCGAATGCGGGAGAGAACGGCCACTGGAGGCAGCATGCCCGAATACACTCTCCGCAACGTCGATCCTCACCTCTGGAGTCAATTCACCGAACGCGCGAATCGTGAGGGCTGGCCAACCCGCGCGCTGATCGCCACTCTCATGAAGGCGTACGCCTGTGGTGATTTCACCCCACCCGAGCCGCCGCCAACTGAGTTGCCTCAATTCGCCTGGCTCAGGGCGCATTACCGGCGAGTTGCACGGCAGGAGGCGTTCGCTTCCCTTGACGTGCAGGCACAATGGGAGCGACTTGTCGATCAGGTTCTCGAATCAGCTGCGTCCTGGCAGGTGCTGAACGATGTGCCCCCGCACCGAAGAGGGGGCATCCTTCGATGGTTGCGGCACACCAGCGATGTGCCAACGGCTGCTCGGCTGACCCTCCGCGCGATCGCCCACATCGGAGAAGGAGCTGATCTCCGTACAAACCGCCGAGCCTTTCACTTCGAGGTTCTCGGCCTGCCGATTGGGCAACAGGCTTGGATTGCTGATTTTGATGGTGGCTGGCGGGTTCTGCGCGTCGTTGGCGGCCAGCAGGGACGCTGGAGCGATCCGTACTTGTCCAAGGAGGAAGCCCTGAACACGCTTGCACAACTGACCGAGGAAGCCGGCGCGTAGTTCCACAGACATGACTTGTTACGCCGCAATTCGACCGTGGTGCTCATCCCGCCGCGCGCGTTCTTCGTGTACGGGACACCGTGCTCCAACCATAAGGACGGTGGATCTGAGATGCGACGGCCGACTCGTCGCCTCATGCCCGGGGGAGGACGCACGTCACCGACGCTCACCGCGGCGCAGCTGCGCCACGGCGCTCGACCGTCAGTAGCGGCATCGCCGCGGCGATCTCCGGGTGCGGCCTGTGGTACCGCATGTCCGCGTAATTGTCGGATCCGGTATCATGCTCCCTCCAATGGGCCTACTGGTCGATTCGTTCGGGTGTTCCGGGCGAGACAAGGGATTCTGCCGTGTTGATGAAGAACGGTAAGTCGATGTACTGGGTCTGCGACGCGTGTGAGGTTCACAAACCAGACGAAGAGCTCTTCCTTGTGTGGCGGCAAGGCAAACCGCGCGGTCCTCGTCAGTGCTATGCGGTTCACGAAGCGTGTCTACACGAGCTTGTCACGACTGCGCTGCTCACGGACGACGAGGTAGTTGCTTGGATGGCGGGTTCAGCGGTGACCATGAAGCTCGGGCTCATCGGCAAATTCGACTGTTCCGTACTTGGACTCAAGGGGGGCTCGGTTGAAGCGACACTTCCCCCAGCCACCGCCGAACAGCTAGCTCTGCTCGGTGTGGCCGTCCCTGGCGCCAGTCAGGACGGGCCCGGAAGGTCGACAGCGCCGGGCTCAACTCGTTAGAGTCCCAGGACGTGGTGGAAATTCGGTAAGCCGCTGAGCTAGACAGAGGTAGCGGCCATCGCGCATCGTTCCGTGAGTTTCTCTCGCCAAAGGGAACCTACACGGAGGGCAATGACGATGGCCAAGCCAAGGATGGATCTGTCGACGTTCGTTGGCAAGCTGCTCGAAGAGCAAGACGGCGATGTGCTGCGGGAGGGCGTGCGCGTGCTCGCGCAGGCGCTGATGGACACCGAGGTGACGGCGTTGGTCGGCGCCGCGCGCCACGAGCGCAGCGAGGACCGCACCGGGTACCGGAATGGCACGCGGGTCCGGAGCTGGGACACGCGCGTCGGCACGGTGGATCTGGCGATCCCGAAGGTCCGTCCGGGAACGTACTTTCCCTCGCTGCTGCAGCCGCGGCGGCGGGCCGAGCAGGCGCTGCTGACGGTGGTCCAAGAAGCCTACGTGCACGGCGTCTCGACCCGGAAAGTCGATGACCTCGTGAAGGCCCTGGGGCTCGAGGGGATCTCGAAGTCCGAGGTTTCGCGCATCTGCGGGGATCTCGATCCGGTGGTGGAAGCGTTTCGGACCCGACGGCTGACGAGCGAGTATCCGTACGTGTGGCTCGACGCGACGTACCACAAGGTCCGCATCGATGGACGGGTGGTGAGCCAGGCGACCGTCGTGGCCATTGGCGTGACGCTCGACGGCGAACGGCAGATCCTCGGGGTGGATGTCGGCGCGTCCGAGGACCGCAGCTTCTGGACCGCGTTTCTGCGGGGTTTGGTGAAGCGGGGGCTGGCCGGCGTGCGCTTGGTCATCTCCGATGCGCACGAGGGTCTGAAGCAGGCGATCAGCACGGTGCTGAACGGCGTGGCCTGGCAGCGGTGCCGAGTCCATTTCATGCGGAATCTCTTGGCGACCGTGCCGCAGACGATGCGCGAGCCCATTGCGGCGATCGTCCGGACGATCTTCGCGCAGCCCGACTATACGAGCGCGATGACGCAATTGCACAAGGTCGCCGACGGCGTGCGCGCCCGGTTGCCCCAGGCCGCGGCGCTGCTCGAGGACGCCGCCGAGGACATCCTGGCGCACAAGCACTTTCCCGAGGAACATCGTCGGCAGCTCCACAGCACCAATCCGCTGGAGCGGCTGAACAAGGAGATCAAGCGCCGCTCGAATGTCGTCGGCATCTTTCCCAACGTCCGCGCCGCGATTCGCCTGGTCGGGGCCATCCTGCTTGAACAGGACGACGAATGGGCGGTTGCCGAACGTCGCTACTTCAGTGCGGAATCGATGAAACGGCTGTTGACGCCCCTCGCCGGGGCGAGCGACCAGGAGCTCTTGATGGCGATCGCGTAGGCCGACGAAGGACCGGGGTGGGCGCTGTGGGAAACCCGTCGGCGGGTTTTCCAAGGAGCTTGAGGACGTCGCACGTCACGTCCTCAGCTCCGGCAGCGTCCACGCCGAACAGCGTGTGAGGAACTCAGGAACGACGCGACTCAATTTCCACCACTTGACGGGACACGACCCTCAACTCGGCCGCGGAGTTCTCCCGCCAACGCAAGGACCGCCAGAAGTAGGCATGTGAAATCGTCCAGGTGTTGAAATCCCGCCGGCTTGACCTGGATCAAATGACGAGCGCGGCTCTGCCAATTGGTTTCACGGGATCTGCATCAGCGCTCTGTGTGCAGGCCGGTCTGCGCCGGCTGTCACTCCGTCGGCGTCCGGCGCTGCCAGGGGGGCCTTACGACTACACGGCCGAAGATCCGCCATACTCCGACAACGGTACCTTCGGCCGCGGTCCGGAGATGGCCGCCGGATTCGGCCATTCGGCTGCTCGATCCCCGGCACGGCGGTCGTCCCGTCGCTTCTTGGCCGCCGCGGCTCGCCGCGTAGCCGCCGGCCGGCATTTTGAGGTGCCGCGACGTGATGCCGGCCCCCGTCCGACTCGAGGTGTGGGTCACGCGTCCAATTTCATCTCGGAAGTCGTGGGGCGCGCCCTCCTGCATACAGGGTCGACCTGCCGTTCGGAAGATGGCGGCATGGCGGCCTCGGCCTTGCCTTTACAGCCGGCGGTGCTCGGCTCCGTTGATGGCCATGACGCCCAGCATCTTCCCGGTAACCACGGTTCCCAGCCTCCTTCGCTGCCCGTCTTCGTCTCGTCGGGCCAACACTCCGAGCACAACGGTGGCGGTCCCGGTCGTCTAGAATCTCGCGCTCCTCCGGACGGCCCGAGTCGGTCCGCCTCGTCCATGAGAGGCAGCAGCGTTGAGGTCCACTAGGAGGCACGGCTCTCCGGCGCGACGTGAACGCGGAGAGAACGGCGCAGGGAACGGACAGCCCAATCGGCGGCGGGTGGTGTTGGGGCAACGTGGGGAACGGCGAGACACGAGGCAAGACATGGGGTTACTGCCCGGGTACAGGAGCTGGCGAATGGCTCGGTGACACCAAGCCCTTGGGAGGAGCATCTAGGTAAAGCTGACCTGATCCATCCCCTCATATAAGCCCGAACGCGTGGACGTAGGTCGGTTCGCGGAGCACGTACTCGCCGAAGCGTTGGACCAACGGTCCCAGTTCTTCCTGTCTCATTGCCGGGATGGACGCGTAGTAATGGCAGCCTTGCCGGAACAGCGAGTGCGTCCGCTCCTTCGAGGTGTTCGCCTTGAGCATCCGGTCCATGCCCAGGCTCTCCCCGGCCGCGCTGAGCACCGTCAGCAGCGTCATCGCCATCGCGCAGATTAGCAAAATCGCGAAGCACAACCTCTTCTGCCCGTCATATCGTTTCAGCCATCCGGACTTGGCGGACCACGTGTCGCGCACTCCCAAGAGTCTGGGAATGTCCTCGAGTTCAGCCACGGCCGCGCGAACGCCGAAGCAGATAACGCGTCCCGCGACGACGTCGGGCTCTTCCCCAGCAATTGTGAAGGCCCGAACTCTCAGATGGTGCGCGGCGGCGAATTGGCGGAGCTGCGGATGTTTGTCCTGATTGGCTCGTTTCGGGCTCATGAGTCTCCTGTTCGTGGACGGCCACGACCTGTGCGCATCGTGCACCGCCACTATCTCTTGTACGAGCCAAGAACTTGCCGGCACCGGCGGGCCGGCGGCTCCCACCGCAGCTGGGCGGACTGCAGCCGCATCGTCGAGCCAATCGCGCGAAGCTGACGGCACCGATGTGCTGCTCGACTACCACGGCTCGCACGAGCACCGCGAGGCCCTCGGCGTCAGCCCTGCAACGGACGGCGAGAGTCGGTCTAGCCACCTATCGAGCTCCAATTAGTAACCAGGACAAATCCAGTTTCTATATGAGTCCATAAAAAAGTATTGGACACCAACAAATATATGAAACGTTTTACTGGTCACAGGCGTCTATGTAGTTTGGATGGATGGACAGTTGGCGCCACGGTGGCGCCACGGGTTCTCCAGGAGTGGAGTGGAGCGGTGGAATGGAGCGATGAAGGGCGCGGTCGGGGCCGCGCGGACGAAGGGAAGGGATTGGTGTCTACCCGGCCCACCCCTGTTTCATCTAACTGCGGCGCCGCCTTTGTGACGGCGCGAACGTAGGAAGGTAACTTGTGTCGAATCAACATTATACAGCTGTCATTGACGATCTTCGTCGGCGGCGCGGCAAGCTGGAGACAGAGATTCGGGAAATCGACGCGCTCATCAGGAGCTTGGAACGAGTGGCGTCGGCGCCTGCTGGACCAGCGCTCTCTACGCCCCCGCCCTCGGCGGTAGCGGAGTTGGCCACGAAGGTCCCTACCAATAGGCGATACTCCAACATTAGTGTTAGGTGGGCAGTTCTCTGGTATTTGACCGAATTCGCTGAAGGTGACCAGAAGACTGCCGAGATCGCCAGCGCCCTCGAGTCGGGGGGCAATCACAGCGGAGCTTCGCGATTCGGCAACGCGGTCTCAGCCGTTCTGAGCACAATGAAGTCGAAGGACGAGGTTGAGATCGGGACTGATGGCGGTTATAGGGTCAGTGATGTGGGGCGCCGAAACTGGACCCACATCAAGCTCGGCAAGAAGTTCCGCGAGGCGATAGAGGCCACGCTGGCTGAATCTGCTGCGCAAGAGGCTCAGCCTCAAGCTGACCCATCACGGATCAATTCAATCGGACAGAAAGTTGGGAAGAGTTAAGTGAATACGCACTATTGCACGCTGAAGAGCGGCATCGATCGGACAGAAGAATTCGAGAAGAAGGGCCTGGCAAGTCACTCGGTTAACGTGGGTACGAAGTGCGGACATGACTGCGCGTACTGCAGCACCGGAGCGGTCCTGCGGAGGCACAATTCATTCAGGGCGGCGGGCGAGAGCCCGTTCAGGCTCGGTTACGCTATTGTCGACCCCAGCACGCCGGAACGCGTCGCGCGCGACGCGCGGCGCATTGAGCCTGACAAGCGCGGCATGGTTCAGCTGTGCACGCTCGTGGACGCTTGGGCTCCGGAAGCACAGGCACATGACCTCGGGAGGCGTTGTCTCGAGGCCATCCTCCAGGAGCCCGGCTGGTCGGTTCGCGTCCTCACTAAGAACGCGGCCGTCATCCAGGACTTCGAGCTTATCGAAAAGCACCGCGACCGGGTCCTCGTGGGCCTGAGCATCACTGGGTCTCCCGAGAGCGCCGGCCCCGTGTCGGCCCTGGAGCCGAACGCCTCTTCACTCGAGGAGCGGATGGCCGCAATGGCTGAAGCGCATCGGAGAGGGCTTCGAACGTACGGCATGTTCTGTCCGCTGTCACCTGGGATTGGCGACTCGAAGGCCCAGGTCGAATGGCTGATCGAATTCGCAGTGCGCTGCGGCGTCGAGGAGATTTTCGTCGAACCGGTGAACGCGCGCGGATCCGCGCTGCCTCACTGCGAGAATCACCTCCGCGACGCCGGCTTCGACGACCTTGCTGACCAGATGCATACCATCCGGACACGCACGCGCTGGTCACGGTACGTGACCGAACTCATCGGCACGGTTCAGGCCAGCGTTCGGCGGCATTCCGACATCCAGCGGCTGCGCTTCCTGCTCTATCCAGGCAATCTGACGCCGAGCGATTATGAGCGGATCAAGCAGTCCGACGAAGGCGTTGTCTGGCTCCGCGAAAAGGTGCTGTCGGGTTCTGAGCCGCTCGAAGTTGAAGCGCCTGCGACTGCCGACATGGCGGAAGTCGAGAGTTTGGCGTTAGGAGGTTCTGTCCCGGGTAGCTGCTAACCGCTGGTTCACTTGTCTACGGAGTGCGCCGGCCTCGACCGTCGAGGCCGGCGCACTTGCCTTCGCGCTCCCCTGCCATCACACACTGTGTTTGGTGCCGAAGTCCGTTCAGGTAGCCTTTGAACGTCGCGAAGAGCAATGCGACGCGGTTCTCGGAGCCGCTGCGGTAGGCCCGGCCACGGAGCCGGGCATGAATCAGTCGGCGCAGTCCGCCCGTCGGGCGGCTGCGGTCCTGCAGGGCGCCTGTCTGGGCGCAGGGGGCGTGGAACATCCCCCCGACCTGTCAGGCGGGCCACCCCCCGAAGCGAACGGGCGGGTAGGTCAGAGGTTTAACTAGAGGCGGTAGGGAACGGTGGGTGCCCACCGGCAACTGCCTGTTCGAATAGGAGGGAAGCCAGGTATGAGTAGGCGTCAATGGGACTATCAACGGTGGTATGAGGTCATGCCCGTCCACCGTGACATCGAGAGCGTTCAGCAGTACGCCGAGTGGCTCGCTCCGGTGCCGTGGCAGGTCTACGCCACCTACACCTTCGCTTGGCGCGTCTCGGACGCCCAAGCGGACCGCGACTTCAATGCCTTCATCGACTACCTCGAGTTCGAACTCGGCGCTCCCATCGCGTTTGTCCGTGGCGATGAAAAACGCTACTCGGGCTGCGGAATGCCTGCGACTCCACGCCATTATCACGTGCTCATGGCCAGCACGGCCACGTTGGACCCCTTGAGGCTGGTGGACCGATGGCGAGCGTTCGGCGGCTCAGGCCGGCTGAAGTTCAACGGGATCGACCACGAATACGACTCCGCTAAGGTCACGGACCACTTTGACCCGCGGCAGAAGCTCGAATACACCTTGAAGTTCATCAACGAGACTGACGGCGACTGGGTTCATCGCAATCTTCACTTCTTCGCGTCGGGCATTGATGCGGTTGGTCACCGTGCGAAACGTCGGGCCGCGCGGCAGGCTCGCCGCGCGAATGGGACTGCTGTCCGTGGGGCTGTGGTCGCTGCACCAACCCCAGTCCGGTGGCGTTCAGCCCTCGCGCCAGGCACGTCTCGGCCCCGGCTCCGTCCTCGTGGTGTTGACGCACTCCCGGCCGCGTCGGCGGAGCTGCGAGCGTAGGAGGCAGGGCAAGCCTCGCGAATGTGGTCTCCACCGCTGAGGCGATGTTCACTGCCGCCGCGACGGACTGGTCCGCTCGTGGCTGGGGTCAGGTGGGATCAGGAGCCGCGCGAGGCGATCGACAGGCGCCGGAGTTACCTCTTGCGTCGCTTTCCTCGGACGGGCGTCATGTCATCCATCGCCGCAAGGCGTCGCAGCGCCTCGCGCTTGCCGATGCTCTGGATCCTCGCCAGCGCGGCAAGGGTGGTCTGTCGCATCCGGACACGGCCTTCCCGACTCCCCCACTGCACGACGGCCTGCCCGCTCACACCGAGCAGCTGCCCGAACTGGGCCTGTGTGAGACCCAGGCGTGCTCGGAGCTTCTTGAGACTCGCAGAGGTCGGACGAAGCCTGACCGCGTGCTCCGTCGCGTCCTCGATCTCCTTGACCGTCACGACCGGCGTGATCTTCTTGAGCAGCTCACCACTGGTGCGATCCAACGCGGCGACCTGACGGCGCAGCGCTGCGACGCTCTTTTTCAAGCGGACGTTCTCACGCTTGACTGCGCGCACTTCTGCCTTGACCTGCTTCTTAGCGAGCCGCTGAATCTCTTCACGAAGCACTTTAGCGATGTTCGGCATGTTCGATTCCTCGCTGCGTTCAATAAGTAGTCCCAGAATCAGGATTCCTGCCAGTATCGCCACTTTGTGAAGGAATTGCCACAAGCCATTGAATGTTGCAGTCCGCGCAGGTTGGGACGCCTGCTGACTGCGCCTGACATGCGTCGCCCTGAAGGGCGGCGCGCCCGCAGCTTCGGGACCGGGGGTCTTTCATCCCGGCGATCTGGCCTTCAGTCGAGACCGGGACGTGCGGCCTGGGGCCCGCGCGACCCACCGCGAACCGACGAAGGACAAGACCGAAGCAGGGGCGAAATATACCTCACGCAACGGCGTGGCCGGCCGAGCTTCGGCCGCCCACGCCCACGACGCTCACCAGGGCAGCTGTCTGAAACCGCGCCACGACACGCGGTTTCTCGCGTCCGCCAGTACTGCCATCACCGCGGCGATATCCCGGCGGCGGAATGCCGTTCCTGCGGTGTTTCGGGTCGCCTCGAAGACCATCACGAGCACCACCAACCTGCTCTCAATTTCCACACGGCAATTGCGAAAGCCGAGCATCGGGGCGAGCCGCGTGAGTCCCTGAGCGGAAACCGCAGTGCGCCCGGAGAAGCCGTGCGGCTAAGGTCTTCCGGCTCCGAAGACCGGCGCTCGGCCGGCCACTCTCCCCGCCGGTTGCCGATGTTGCAGCGCCGGTTACCCCTCCGCAACCGCAGGCTCCGAGCATGTCCGATGACGCGAGCGTTTGGTGCCGAACTCCGCGTGCGTATAGTCGAATGCAGACATGAGGTGCGCGTGGTCGCGCACCAGGAAACTCAGAACAGGAGCATTCGATGAAGCGCCTCGCTCAGGAATCCAGGGCCATTGACCGTAGTGCCACGACGGAAGCCAAGCGCGCCATCCCTGTCCCGGTCGGTGGTCCCGCGCCGTGCCTGACAACCACGGATCAGGCACGCGCTGTTGATAAGCCGCCGGCGCTCGCCAGTCGCATCGTCGATCTCATCTCAGCCGAACCCATCGACCGCGCAATCGCCAGCCTGGGGCTGGTCACCGTCTTTCTGTTGTCCGAGGCAGGCGACCCTCTTCAGGCGCTCGACGACCTGTCCGCAAAGCTGCGGGGGTTCCTGATCGCGGAGAAGCGGGAGGACGAGTTGGAGCGTTTGGTGCACTAGTTCGCGCCCAAGATCGGGCAACTTCGACCGGTGACCGGCGAGCGTACCAGAGACAGGAGTGAGTTCATGTGTGCAGGAGACAAGAAGACGTTAGGGCAGGCTATTGACGCAATACTCGAGGCACTGCTGCCGCTCGACGAACCGACCCGTGCTACGGCGATTCGAGCGGCCTGCGAGCATCTCGGGGTCCCGCAGGCGGCACCGATCGGAGCCGCTGCTCCGCCGCCTTCGGATGGGGCCCAGACGGCGGCGACACGTCCAGGGCCGCCCGCCTCGAATTCGCCACTCCACGATATTCGATGGCTGAGAGAACAGACGCAGCCGAGCTCGGTCACCCGGATGGCCTGCGTGGTGGCGTACTACCTGGGCGCGCTGGCGCCCGCCGACGAGAGGAAGAGTACCGTGACAGCCGCCGACATGCGGAGGTACTTCAAGGAAGCAGGCTACCCGCTGCCCAAACGTCCGCCACAGATGCTCCCGAACGCCAAGGCCCGTGGATTCTTCGATCCTTCGGGCTACAGGACATACCGGCTCAATTCGGCCGGCCACGAATTGGTCGCTCGCGCGCTGCCACGACCGCATTGAACCGAACGGGACTCTCAATCTTCCCCGGGGGCGTGTCCCGCTCGCCCACCGCACCTGCCACTGTCTGGTGCGCCGCAGGTCCGTCACGCGAGGCCGAACGGATTGCGCCCAGGAGACGATTCTCCAGTCACCCGTCGCGTTCGGATTCGGCCACCGGTAGCCCCCCCCGGGGCTAATTCAAAGCCCGCGCGGGCCGAGTGGTGGCGCCGCCAGCCTGCGACAGAGCCGCAGAGCCTCCGCGGGGCAACGCGCGAGGCGAAAGTGGTACGGCCAAGGAGAGACCAGGTAATCGAGGTAAGTGGGGGCCGGACAATCAGGTTCGAGCCCCCCGGGGGTTAACCCTACCTCATACCTGGAGGACTCCATGGACAGCATGAAGACCGCATTCGTTAACGTAGCCGTCAACTCGAAGGAAGACAGCGCACCCGTCGACCCCGCGGCCGCATTGGTGGCTACGGCTCCGGGGGCCCCAGAACCGACCTTCACGATCACAGAGGCCCAGTTGCGAGAGCTCATGGCATCGATCGCGCCGTGGAACCTCGGCTCCGAGGCCGCGGCGCCGGCATCCACTGGCGCGCTCACAGTCGCCGCACGTCGAGAGGCGACCAAGCCCGAGGCGTGCGCAACTCACAAGCTCCTGACACAGCTTGAGCAGTTCACCTCAAGATTGATCATCGGCACCCGCGACCGCGTCGTGGTTCCCGGGAACCTCTACGTCGTGGACAAGGCGTCCCCGCTCGTGCTGGCCCTGCTGGCCGCGGGCTGCCTAGTCGCGGCGTCTGGCGCCGAAAAGGTCAGCGCGTACTTCACTCTCCTCGCCGCGAACACCGCGGCCAAGTCGTCGGACCGGAGCCTCCGGTAGACTGGTTGGCTCCGCCCGCATCCCTCCCCTCGCTTTGCCTTCCCCTGCCACACGCTAGGCCGAACTCTGGAACAACCGTGACTGCCTCATAGAGGTCTAGCCTCGCGCTAGCGAGATCCTCGCTTCACGTTCGACCTGGCCGCGGGCGTTCCGCGGCCTTTTCTCTGTACAGCAGTTTCATCACACGGAGACACGACCCATGAGTCATCACCTCATCGACGTCGACGTCAGTACGCTGGCCCACCCTACGCACATCAAGGAGGAATCCGTCATCGACCCGAAGACGCTCGGGTTCGCCGAATCCCGCATGGCCATCCAGGTCCTCCGGACCGACGAGGACCAGGAGTCCGGACAGTTCGTCACCATCGTCCGCCGTCCTTGGACGGACGACATGATGGCGGCCGGCACCCACTATGACCAGCGGTGCCACTTTCTGGCCCACGAGACCGACCCCTGGCTGGACGCCCTGGTCCAGGCGGTCGGGACGCGCTCCAGTGGCCAGCCAATGGTCTATGGCCGTCTCCGCGTCCACGGAACCGGTGCGAAAGGCAGACAGGCCGCCGCGGACTGGTTCCGCGGTGTGGTCGGCGACCCCCTGGTGAGGCGGCCGGCGCACGGGTTCTACGACCGGGGGTCGAAGACCCGATTCCGCGCCATCTTCTACTGGGCCGACGAGGACGTCGAGGCCCTGCTCGTCCCCATGGACAGCAACATCCACCGCCTGGGCGATCTGGGCATCACGCTGAGCGGTGATCCAAAGGCGCCGAAGCGCCTGAAGCGTGCGATGGCGCCGCACAAGGTCATGTTCCAGTTCACAGTCGTCAAGACCGAACAGACGCCGGACGGAATGCTCCACACGCTCAGGCACGAGGTTCTCGGGCGCGAGTTCACCGTCTTGAGCTTCGACATGACCACGCTGCCTCCGTCCCTCGTGCGCTTCGTCGACGGGATGAATGTCGTGAACCTCTACTCGAGGCTCTTCGGCCGCGAGTGGGATCATCACAAGTTCACTGCCATCCTGCCCGAAGGACTTGGTAAGGGCTTCGGTCATGCCGTCCCGCAGGTCGAGCCGGACGTCGTGCTGTTCGGCGCCAAGCCGGAACTGCGCATCGAAGGGACCATCGCCTACTTCGGCGTGCTGGATCTACTCCACCTGGGCCGCGACGCCACGCTGGACCTCCAGACAGGCGCCAATATGGGATTCTTCGACCCCGCGTTGGCGCCAGCCGAGGGCGAGCATTGGATGAACGAGATCCAGCGGATTCGCTTCGGCGTGGACGAGGCCGAGGTGCGCGACTTAGACGCCGTTCTGGCTCGGCTCGACGACCAGAAGGCCGAGAAGACGCCCTTCTTCGAACCGGACGATCAGGACCCATCCGCTCGAGCCGCCAAGCTCATGCTCGAGACCCAATCGATGCCGGTCCTCTGGCGCCGGTCGATCCAGCGATCGCTTGAGAACACGACCGACCTCGCACGGGGCCGCATTCTGATGACGCGCGTGATGACGCGTCTCCATCTGTGTCCGAACCTGCTCGCGTTCCGGCCGTCGGGACGGCCGGACGCGTCCCTAGACGACTTGACGCACGCCAACTTCCCGCACGTCCCCGCGGACTCGCACATCGTCTGTGCCTGGGACCTGGACGAAGGTCCGTTGTTCCTGGTTCGCAACCCGAACACCACGTGCCGTGAGGCAATTCTGGTCTGGAACGTCCATCTCGGCGGACTGAAGCGGTACCGCGGACGCGGCCTCGTCCTCTTCAGCGTCGCCGCCTGTGAGCTGCTGCCCCGCCTCAACGGAGCGGACTTCGACGACAGCGTGCTGGCCACCACCGATTCGCGGTACATCGCGAAGTGGCTGACACTCGACTATCCCGTCACCGAGAAGCTCGCGGCGCCGACCGGCGCCAGCGGAGCCTACCCCGCGGCGTGGAACCGGACCCAGGGGGACCGAGACATCACGCGATGGGCCTCGTCGATGGCGACCGTCGGGAGCTTCATCAACGACGTCATGCTCGACACGCTCTTGTCCGGCACGAATCGATTGCACGCGATTCAGTCGATCAAGGACAGCGCGTACTGGGCCCCGAGGAACTTCAGCGGTGGTGATCCGCACCTGTTCGCCAATCAGGTGGTCCTGCCGTACCTGGAGGCCAAGCCAGACTTCGTAGACGCGCTCGAGGCGAACAACTCCGAATACGTCATCGATTGGTACTCGATGCGCAAAGGAGACGACGAAGTGGCCAGGGTGCTCATCGACGGCGCCACTCGGGTCCACAGGTTCAAGGATGCCGCGGGCAAGCGGCACCCGATTCCCTGCTATCCGATGACGTGGGATATGGATGGCAAGTGCCGAATCCCGCCCGACCGCAAAGCCAAGGGTGACTACCTCTTGGTGGAGACCGAGGTCTGTCGGTCACTGAACGCCCTGGTGGAGCTGCGGGAGCGCATCCTGGAGGCGGCGCGCCGGAAGGAGTGGGAGATCGCTCGGCCCCTCCCCGCCGAGGTCGACCGTCTCTTTCCCTCAAGCCCTCTCACCAGACGAGCGGCCGGTTCTCTGCGCAAGACCTGGCGGCGCCTCATCGAGCAGGTCAAGGAACAGAACGGGGGTCGACTCCCGAAAGGCTGGTTTTCAGCCGTCACCGACGGCGAGGATCTGCAGGAAGAGATCGCGCCGGCCGACCCAGCCTACGACCACCGTGTCGCTGAGGATGCGCGGGCGGCCGGCCAAGCCGTTGAACCGCAGTACCGCCTGGTCCGCCGCGAAGGCCTCAGGACACATTACTTCTACAGGAAGGACGGCCATGGCCAGGTGACGTCGGTTCCGCTCAACGACCGCATTGGGATCGCGGTCGAGTGGCTCCGTCGCGTCTATTCCGTCGACACCGAGGATCCCGTCTTCAACGAGGCCGGGACCACGCGGAGTTTCGGAGACGGCGTGCCGAACTACGTCCTCCACGACTACATGACCGCGCTGGAGTGGTGCGGGCTCACGGGCCTCGTGGTGTACGTCAAGCTCGACCCGCGGGCCAGGCGCCGCCTAGCGACGCACGGCCGATCGGTTCCGGTCCGGATCGTGGTGGGCCGCATCAACACCTGGGTGATCGACCACGGGAACGGCCTGAAACTCGGGACGATTGCGAAGCATGTCGAGGTGCCGGATGGCGCCTACTTGATGTCCCCGCGGGGCGTCATCGTCGTGAAGGAGTCCGATGAGTCGCTGCACTCCCGCTTCAAGGCCGATCAGCTCGCGAAGCGGACGGCCGGTGTCGTCGATGAGGTCGACGCCGACTCCGAGGACGCGAACGACCCGTACGCGGCCTAGGCCGGTTGCGCCGACTGGCGGGCGCCGCGCCGAATCACGCGGGTTCACATGCGTGTCGACAGGTGTCCTGATTGAACCGCTGACATCCACCGTCGGCATCCCGGTGACGCATTGATGCGCGTGGGCAGATCCGGGCTACCGATCAGTCGTACTGGCGTGAGTGCAGGCTGAGGGCTGCGGTCCTTCGTACCCTCGTGCCGGTACACCAACCCCGTTTGGCTGCCGTCGTTCCTCCCGACAGGGAGGGCGACGGTGGCAAGCCCGGCCCTCTATCGCGAAGCTGTCGCTTCGCCCAGATGCCGTGGTCTTGTGGAGGTGAACGCAGCAAGTGCGCTTTCTGTCGAGCACAGCAGCCGCACCTCGGCATCAGTCGATGGCGACAATGTCCGCGCAAGGCCACGCGGCGCCCCGTGTGCCGGAAGCCGGCTCGCGCGCACGTGCGTGGTTGGTGTTGTGGTGAGAACGAAGACACCAGGTCTATTCCGGCCTTCCCGTCTAGTGCACGGCCTCGCTCTCGCTCGACATTCTGTCACCGCGACTCGAGGCCTTTCTCCCGTCTCAGGTAGATCGGGCGGGGCAGCCTGCGGCACTTCCTCCGCGTTACCTGCTCACCGTCATCGCGGTGGGCGTTCATTCACTCGAACCAGGCAGGTTGAACCCTGCCATCGGTGTCGGTCAATCGCGGGAGACATCCCTCCTGCCCTTTCAAGGAGCATCACATGAAAGTCGTCTTCGTCAGCAACGATCGCGGCAACCCGCCCGGCAAGCTTGCCGATGCGGAACTCCACTTCGGCACGGGTACCCTGGACGGGCTGAAGCTGATCGGCTTCGCCATCTGGGAGCGGCGCACCGGCGGCGGTCGGAACCTCACCTTCCCCGCGCGCCAGTACTCGGTGAACGGCGAGCGGCGCAGCTTCGCGCTGCTCAGGTGCGTCGTGGATGCAGCCAGCCAGGACCGGTTGCGCGACCTCATCCTGCGTGCCTATGCCCGCTTCGAGGCGAGTCAGGCGCAGAGCGCGAGCAACGGCGACGGGTGGTCCGGGCGCGGATCCGTCGACATCGACGAGGCCGGCTCGACCGCCGCCTTCTAACCCTCTGATCGCCTGCTCAGGAGGGCCCCGTGCTCAACCAGATCATCATGCGTGTCATCGCTGGAGGGCTCTCTGGCGTCTTGTCCTTCGTCATTGTTGCGATGCTGGGCGAGGTCAGCCTCGCTAATGGTACCGTCTTTCCCGGCAGCCAATGTCACAAAACCCACCGGTACCTGCCCCTTGGTATCGTC
Organism: bacterium; assembly: GCA_021780625.1. The sequence goes on from JAJXYI010000463.1 coordinate 18,896, forward strand.
AGGCACACCTATCACGGCCGCCTCTGCGACACCTGTAA
>JAJXYI010000393.1 GCA_021780625.1 bacterium
GTCGATTCGACTGCGCCCGGCTGGAAGGACCAGGTCCGCGACCTCGCCGGTCGAAATGGCATCGGCACGCTGATCGATGCGACGGGTGTCTCGTCGGTCATCGAGGAGGCGTCCGCCGTCGTCGCCCACCAGGGTGAGGTCATCCTGCTCGGGAGCCCGCGCACGCCTCACCAGACCGACCTCACGGCCTTCCTGCGCCGCACCCACCTGCCGCCCTTCGTCGACCTCAAGGGCGCGCTTGAGTGGCGCTTCCCAACGTACCGCGAGGAGTTTGTGAAGCACTCCGTCGAGCGGAACTCGGAGGTCATCATGGATCTCCTCGCCTCCGGCCGGCTCCGTATTGAACCGCTTTATACGCACCGCCTTCCGCCCTCAAAGGCCCCGGAGGCCTATGCGGGGCTGCGCGACCACAAGGACAATTACGTCGGCGTGGTCTTCGACTGGTCGCAGACCTGATCCTGCCCGCACCCTGGTGCCGTCCCGGCCGCACCGCGATCGTGTGCCCTCCAAGGGGCGCACGGCGTGAGCCAGAATAAATGCATCTTTTGTCCATCCCTTTTCCATCAATGTCTATTCTGTCCGGGAGCGTTTTATGGGATGATTCGAACGCCCTTATTCTCCACCTCACCCCGCCTACTCAGGCCTGTTATATCCATGATCCGTCAAGATGTCCTTCTCGTCGCCAACGGCGACCTGCGTGAATCGGCCAACCAGACGTGCTGGGCGGCCCAGGCAGCGATGGAAAAGGCGCTCACCGCAGCGCTCGCCAAATTCGGGGCCCGGCTCGTCCGAGCCCATCCCTACAACCGGAAACGCAAGCACGGCTTCATCGGTTCCCAGAAGGAGGGCATGGAGGTCTTCTCCAAGATCAATCCAGACAGCCCCCTCATCGTCGCCGAGAGCGTGTGGCAATACTCTCACCACATTCTCCACGGGCTGATCAGCCATCGCGGGCCTATCCTCACTGTCGCCAATTGGTCCGGCACCTGGCCCGGCTTGGTGGGCATGCTCAACCTGAACGGTTCGCTGACCAAGGCGGGCGTGGCCTACTCGACGCTCTGGAGCGAGGACTTCACCGACGGCTTTTTCCTGGAGGGTCTCGAGCGCTGGCTGACCACCGGCGTCGTCAAGCATCGGACCCCGCACGTCCGTCCGCTCGCGCGCTGCTCGGTTCCCTCAGCCGCCTCGAAGGTTGCTTCCAGGCTCGCCGACGAACTGCGTACGAAGAAGGCGATCATGGGCGTGTTCGACGAGGGCTGCATGGGCATGTACAACGCCATCATCCCCGACGAGCTCCTGTTCAAGACCGGCGTCTACAAGGAACGCCTCTCCCAGTCCGCGCTTTACTACGAGGCGACCCAGGTCTCCGAGGAGGAGGCCCGCGCCGCATTCGAATGGCTCAGGAAAAAGGGCATGCGTTTCCACCTGGGAACCGACGAAGCCACCGAGCTCACGGAAAAGCAGCTGCTCTGGCAGTGCCGCACCTACATCGCTGCGCTCCGCATCGCGGACACTTTCGGCTGCGACACCATCGGCATCCAGTACCAGCAGGGACTCAAGGATCTCCTGCCCGCCTCCGATCTTGCCGAGGGCCTGCTCAACAACTCCGAGCGTCCGCCGGTTCGCAACGCCGCGGGCCGCGCCATCCGACCGGGAGCCCCGCTGCCTCACTTCAACGAGGTCGACGAATGCTCCGGCCTCGACGGTCTCCTGACCAACCGCGTGCACGGTGCGCTCGGTCAGCCGGTCGAGACCACGCTCCACGACCTGCGCTGGGGCGATCCCGACCGCAGCGGCACCACCGACGAGTACGTCTGGGTGTTCCTGATCTCCGGCAGCGCGCCCGCTGCGCATCATATCGGTGGATACCGCGGCACGGAGTCCCTCCGGCAGCCGCCCATGTATTTCCGCCTCGGCGGCGGCACCGTCTGCGGCATCGCCAAGCCCGGCGAGATCGTCTGGAGCCGCATCTTCGTCCAGGACGGCCGCCTCAAGATGGACCTCGGCCGCGCCAAGGTCATCGAGCTTCCCGCCGAGGAGACCGAGCGCCGCTGGCGCGAGACCACGCGGCAGTGGCCCATCATGCATGCGGTCACCTACGGTGTCTCCCGCGACCAGATGATGGCCCGCCACAAGGCGAACCACATCCAGGTGGCCTACGCAAAGGATGCCGCCTCGGCGGACCTCGCCCTTTATACGAAGGCGGCCTTGGCGCGTGAACTCGGCCTGGAGGTCAGCCTCTGCGGCACCCGCGCCGACGGCCGCCCGTTCTGAGCCCGCACCGCTGTCACCGCCTCACGCGCCGATTCGACCCATGAGTTCCGACCAAGCGCTCGCGTCAGAGTTGGTCAGGCTCTCCCGCGATCTCGGCCGCGAGGACAGGTCGCTCGCAATCCTGGGCGAAGGGAATGCCTCCGCCCGGATTTCGGACGACGAGTTCTGGGTGAAGGCCAGCGGCCAGTCGCTCGCCACGCTCACCTCGCGTGGTCTCTCCCGCTGCCGGTCGGCGGGCCTGCTCGCCCTCATGAAGGGCAGGGCGCCCGCGGACTCTGTCGTCGGCGAGGCGCTGCTAGGCGCGCGCGCCGATGTCTCCGGTCCCAAGCCGTCCGTGGAGTCGATGTTTCACGCCTGGCTGCTCACGCTCCCCGGCGTTTCGTTCGTGGGTCACACCCATCCTGTGGCGGTCAATGCCGTGCTGTGCTCCTCCAAGGCCCGCCAGTTCGCCGGCCGTCGGTTGTTTCCGGACGAGGTCGTGTGCTGCGGCCCCGAGTCGGTCCTGGTCCCCTACGCGGACCCCGGCCTGCCCCTGGCGCGCGCCATCCGAACCCGCGTCGAGGCCCACCGCCGCCGGCTAGGCTGCGTGCCGCGTCTGATCCTTCTCGAAAATCACGGGCTCATCGCCCTGGGAGCGACCTCCAGGGCCGTGCTCGCCTCGACGCTCATGGCGGTGAAGGCCGCCGAAATCTTTCTGGGCGCCGCCAGGCTCGGCGGACCCCGCTTTCTCCCGCACGCCGAAGTGGTCCGCATCGCGGGCCGCGCCGACGAGCATTATCGCCAACGCGCCCTCGGACTCCTCCCATGATCCGCTCAGGCATTCTCAACCCCCACGTCCTCTCCCTCGTCGCCCGCGTGCGACACACCAACACCCTCGTCATCGCGGATCGCGGCTTCCCGTCGTGGCCCGGCCTCGAGACAGTCGATCTCTCGCTGGTCGACGATGTGCCGACCGTCGCCCAGGTAGTTGCCGCCCTCCTTGCCAACTGGACCGTCGGCCGTGCCTTCATGGCCGAGGAGTTTCTGCAGGTGAACCCCGCGGGCGCGCGCGAGCGCATCGCCACGCTCCTGGGAACGGTGCCCTGTGACTTCGAGCCCCACGTGCAGTTCAAGCTTCGGGTTCCGCGTTCGGTCGGGCTGATCCGCACCGGCGACACAACCCAGTACGCGAACATGATCCTCGAGTCCGCCTGAGCCCCCGATGTCTCTCGCCCGGAAACCACAGCCCCACCGCCGGACAAACCCCGGGAGCGTCGTCTGCGCGGCCGTCGACTGCGGCGCCACCAGCGGACGGGTGATCGTCGGCCGCTGGTCCGATTCCGGTCTCCACCTGGAGGAGGTGCATCGGTTCCCCAATGGGTTTCACTCGATCGGTGGCCGCGACTACTGGGATTTTGCCGGCATCTGGGAGCAGATTCGCACGGGCCTTTCCGAGGCTGCGCGCCGATTCCCGAACCTCGCTTCGGTCGGCGTCGATTTCTGGGGAGTGGACCACGCCCTCGTCGACCGCACGGGCCGCCTGGTGTATCCGGTGCATGCCTACCGCGACACCCGCACCGAGCCGGGCCGCCTGCGGCTCGCGCGACGCGGACTTCCTGCGCTCTACCGCGAGACCGGCATCCCGAATCTCTTCTACAACTCCAGCCTGCAGCTGGAGGAATCGCTCCGCAGCCATCCGGGCCTGCGGTCGGTGGCCAGGCGCTGCCTCTTCCTGCCGGATTATGTGAACTTCCTCCTCAGCGGTGTGATGGCCGCGGAGGTGTCGATCGCAAGCACCTCGCAGCTCCTTTCGGTGAAGGGGCTGCGCTTTTCCGACTACGCGCTGCGCAGATTCGGCGTGCCGCGCTCGTGGTTCCCCCGTGTCCGACGCGCGGGTGGCGTGCTCGGGCCGGTCCGCGGCATTCCCGGCCTCGAACGCGTGAGCGTGGTCTGCGTGCCCGGACACGACACCGCCTGTGCCTATGCAGCCATGCCGGCCTCGATGCAGGGTGGGGATCTGTTCCTGAGTTCCGGCACCTGGTCGCTGGTCGGCTGCGAGAGCGACCAACCGTTTCTGTCGGACGAGGCGCTGTCGGCAGGCGTGACGAACGAGCGCCTCGGCGATGGACGCTTCGCGCCGCAGATGAGCTTTGCCGGACTCTGGCTGCTCGAGCGCGTGCTCCAGGAATCGGGTCGGATCCTCTCGGGGGACGCCGCGTGGGACGCCTTTTTCGGCGAGGTTGGACGCCTGCCTGAACCCGCGGCGCTCGTCGGCGTGCGCGATCCCTCGCTTGCAAATCCGACTTCGATGCGCGACGCGCTGGCCCGGCTTCTCAGGCGTTCCCGCAAGGCTGTGGTTCCAAACGACGCGGTTGGCTGGGCCCGGCTCATCGTGTCGTCGCTCGGCGCCGCGCAC
>JAJXYI010000494.1 GCA_021780625.1 bacterium
GGAATCCGCCCCCTCGCTCGCACCCGCGAAACGATACGCCCCCGCCTCGTCGGGCCTGGCATGCACGCAGAATCGCCCGTCCCCCGCATAGTACGCTGGCAGCCTGAGCACCCTGCCCGAAGGCTCGACCACGTCGCCCCACAGCTGGCGAGCAAACGGATTTTCCCCGTCGGCCTTCACCACGAAGGTGAACGCGACCGGTTTCGCATCCGCGCGGGCGGTCGTCGCCGCCGAGGCAATCGGCGAAAGCGCGGAGACCAGCAAAATGAGGCGCAAGGAACGGGCGAATGATGCGTACACAGAAATGGGGCCGGGGGCGGGTTGAAGAGTCGGGGAGGCCGAACTAAGGGAAACTCGCGATGCCTGTAAAGCGGAGCCTGCGCCGCATCTCCACGCACCATCGGGGTGCACCACCTCCGTCCCGGGATCGTCACGCCGGCAATCGACGGCCTTTTCGCCCCCCCGGCCCCGAGCGTCGCCACCGGCCAGACTTCCGTTGCGCATCACGGCAAAACAATTATCGGTATCCGCCATGACCCGCAGCACCCCCCTCCATCGCCTCTCCAGGCTGCACGCGTTCGCCACGGTCCTCGCACTGACCGCCGCGTTCGGCGCCAAGGCCCAGGAAGTCTCCATCACTCCAGCAAACTCCACCGGAGTCTACTCCGCAGGCGACACCGCCTCCTGGAACATCGACGTCAAAGGCAACGCATCCGCGCTCAAGGACCTCCATTACGATCTCAAGTCCGGCGGCCTGAAGGTCGTCAAGTCCGGCGCCCTCAAACTCACCGGCGACCACACGGTCTTCACCGCCGTCAGCGACACCCCCGGCTCCCTCCTGCTCGAGGTGACCGGCAAGGACGGAGCCAACAAGGCCTTCACCGCATTGGGCGGCGCGCTCTTTTCCCCCACCAAGATCAAACCCTCCGCCACCCCGCCCGCCGATTTCGACGCCTTCTGGAAGGCCAAGCTCGCCGAGCTCGCCGCCGTTCCCGTCGGCGCCGTCCTGACTCCCGAGCCCTCCGGCGTGGAAGGTGTGAACTACGCGCTGATCCAGATGAACAATATCCGCGGCACCCATATCCAGGGCCAGATCGCCTGGCCCTCGAATGGCACCTCTTTCCCCGCACTCCTCATCCCTCAATGGGCGGGCGTGTATCCACTGGATAAGAACTGGGCCCTTAACCGGGCAAAGCAGGGCTGGCTCGTGCTGAACATCCAGGCCCACGATCTCCCCGCCGTCGGCCCAAAATCATTTTATGACGCGCAATTCGCAGGCCCGCTCAAGAATTACTGGGCCATCGGCAATCAGGATCGCGATACGAGCTATTTTCTCCGCATGTACCTTTCCTGCTACCGCGCGGCCGATTACCTGACCCACCGCACCGACTGGAATGGGCGCACGCTCGTCGTCGCCGGCGCGAGCCAGGGAGGTCTCCAGACCCTCCTGACCGCCGCCATCTATCCCAAGGTCACCGCCGCCCTCGCCCTCGTCCCCGCCGGCTGCGACCAGTCCGGCCCCAAGGTCGGCCGCGCGCCCGGCTGGCCCCAATGGTATTTCAACGTCGAGGGCAAGGATCCCGCCCGCGTCGAAAACGCCAGCCGTTACTACGACATCTCCAATTTCACGCCCAAGATCCATTGTCAGGTGCTCGTCGGCGAGGGCCTCATCGACACCGTCTGCCCGATCGCCGGCGTCTACTCCGCCTTCAACGAAATCCACGCGCCCAAGCAATTCGTTGTGCTCCCGATCGGCACTCACCAGGAGCACCAGGACGCCTACAACAAGCTCTCCGAAGAGTGGCTCGCCACGCTGCGCGAAGGCCGCATGCCCGAAATCCCCGCGTCGCACTGAGCCGCCCCGCAACCAGCCTGCCGCGCCCCATCCGCGGCAGGTTGCGCTTTACCTCCGCGACGCCGGAGCGCTAGCGTCACACCGCCTCTTAGGCCAGCCGTGACGCCACACTCCCTTCCTCCGCTGTCGCTCTATTCGATCATCATCCCCGCCCGCGACGAGGAAGCCGCACTCCCGCCAACGCTCCGCGCCCTCTTCACCGCCTTCCAGCGCGAGCAGATTCCGCACGAGTTCATCGTGGTCGACGACGGCTCCCGCGACCGCACGTGGGAGGTTCTTCAGAATCTGCGCTCAGAGATTCCTACGCTCGAGCCCATCCGCAATCCCGGCGCCAACGGCTTCGGCCGCGCCGTCGTCTGCGGACTCAACGCCATGCACGGCGACGCCTGCGCCATCGTCATGGCCGACGCCTCCGACGCGCCCGAGGATGCCATCACCTATTGGCGCCTGCTCAACGCCGGTTACGAGTGCGTCTTCGGCTCCCGCTTCGTCCGCGGCGGACGCGTCGTCGACTACCCCAGGATCAAGCTCCTCATCAACCGGCTCGCAAACCTTTTCATCAGGGTCCTGTTCCGTATCCCACTTAACGATACCACCAACGCCTTCAAGGCCTATCGGCGCTCCGTGATCCTCGGCTGCCGTCCCTTCCTCGCGCCGCATTTCAACCTCACCGTCGAAATCCCCCTCAAGGCCATCGTTCGCGGCTACTCGTGGACGGTCACGCCCATCTCCTGGCAGAACCGCAAACACGGCGCCGCCAAGCTCAAGATCAAGGAGATGGGCAGCCGCTATTTCTTCATCTGCATGTACGTCTGGCTGGAAAAATACTTCAGCCGGGGCGATTACCGCCGCCCCGCCGGCCCGCCTCCGTCCTCCTGAATCAAGTTCGTTCCCCACCCAGGGCACCCTCGTCCCCTGCGTCATCCTCGCGCCGTTGTGTCACGGCGCCGCGTCAGGTTGCCCCCCCTCGTCGCGCCCCTCGCGCACCCTGCCGTGTGAAACACCCCAGTCTCGCGCTGGCCCGTCTCCTGCACTATCCACCTGACCATGGATTTCGCCAAACTCACCGTCATGTCCCGCCAGGCCGTCACTGACGCGCAAAACATCGCGCGCCGCCTGCACCACAGCGAGGTCGAGACCTGGCACCTGCTCTCCGCTCTGCTCGCCCAGGAAGACGGCATCGTGCCCGGCCTCATCGAGAAGCTCAATCTCCAGACCAGCGCTCTCCAACTCGCCGTCGATCGCGAGCTCGAGCGCCTGCCCAAGGTCACCGGCTCCGTCGACGCCTCCAAAATCTACGTCACCCAGGCCGTCAACGATGTCCTCACCCGCGCCGAGGACGAGGCCAAGCAGCTCACCGACGAGTTCGTATCCGTCGAACACCTCTTTCTCGCTCTGCTTGAAGTTCCCAAACCCGAGGCGCTCCGAAAACTCTTCAAAAGCTTCGGCCTCGAACGCGACTCCGTCCTCAAGGTCCTCCGCCAGGTCCGCGGCGCCCAGCGCGTCACCACCGACAACCCCGAGGACACCTACGACGCGCTCAAAAAATACGGCATCGACCTCGTCGAGCAGGCCCGCCGCGGAAAACTCGACCCCGTCATCGGTCGCGACGAGGAGATCCGCCGCACCATCCGTATCCTTTCCCGCAAGACGAAGAATAATCCCGTCCTCATCGGCGAGCCCGGCGTCGGCAAGACCGCCATCGTCGAGGGCCTCGCCCAGCGGATCCTCCGCGGCGACGTGCCCGAGGGCCTGCGCGATAAGACCGTCTTCTCCCTCGACATGGGCTCCCTCATCGCCGGCGCCAAGTACCGCGGCGAATTCGAGGAACGCCTCAAGGCCGTCCTTCACGAGATCCGCCAAAGCGACGGCCGCATCCTCCTGTTCATCGACGAGCTCCACAACATCGTCGGCGCCGGCAAGACCGAGGGCGCCATGGACGCCGGCAACCTCCTCAAACCCATGCTCGCCCGCGGCGAGCTCCACTGCATCGGCGCCACCACCCTCGACGAGTACCGCAAGTATATCGAGAAGGACGCCGCCCTCGAGCGCCGCTTCCAGCCCGTGCTCGTCGACCAGCCCTCCGTCGAGGACGCCCTCTCCATTCTGCGCGGTCTCAAGGAGCGCTTCGAACTCCACCACGGCGTGCGTATCCAGGACGGCGCCCTCGTCTCCGCCGTCACTCTGTCTCACCGCTATATCGCCGACCGCTTCCTGCCCGACAAGGCCATCGATCTGGTCGACGAGGCCTGCGCGATGATTCGCACCGAGATGGACTCCCTCCCGCAGGAGCTCGACGAGCTCACCCGCCGCGTCCTCCAGCTCGAGATCGAGGAGACCGCCCTCGCCAAGGAAAAGGACGAGGCCAGCGCCCGCCGCCTCCAGGCCCTGCGCGCCGAGCTCTCCGAGACCCGCAGCAAGTCCGGCGCCCTGCGCCTCCAATGGGACAAGGAAAAAAATCCCGTCGTACGCGTCCGCAAATTGCGCGAGGAGCTCGAAGCCGCCCGCCTCGACATGGAACGCGCCGAACGCGCCTACGATCTCAACCGGATCGCCGAGCTGCGCCACGGTCTCATCCCCAAGCTCGAAGGCGAACTGCGCCAGCTCGAAAAGGCCGGCAACTCCACCACCCTCTTCAAGGAGGAGGTCTCCGCCGACGAGATCGCCCAGGTCGTCGGTCAGTGGACCGGCATCCCAGTCTCCCGCCTCGTCGAGGGCGAACGCGACAAAATCCTGCGCCTCGCCGACGCCCTCCATCACCGCGTCATCGGCCAGAACGAGGCCGTCGATCTCGTCTCCGAGGCCATCCTCC
>JAJXYI010000399.1 GCA_021780625.1 bacterium
CCACCGGTCTTCTCGCGGTGGTGGTCCTGCTGATTGTGATGAATTGGTTCTTCCACAAAGTCTATTGGGCGGGGTGGATTTCCGCGCACAACAAGCGAAAGCGCTCCCTCCTGGGCAAAAACGGCGCCGGGGCCACGCGGGCTGGGGTTCTTTGGGGGCTCGGCCTGCTGGGATTCTCCTCGTTCTACCGCGAAGGCTTCGAGGTCGTCCTGTTTCTCCAGAGCTACACCTTGAAACTGGGCGACGCCATCGTGCTGAAGGGCGTCCTGGCGGGATCGGCGCTCACCGCAGTGGTGGCAATCCTGACGTTCGTAGCCCATGCGCGGCTCCCGTACCGGCGCATGCTTGTGCTTACGGGCCTGCTGCTCGGCATCGTATTGCTCGTCATGGTCGGCGAGGAGGCGCAGGAGATGCAGCTCGCCCACTGGATACCCACGACCCAGATCTCATGGCTGCAACCCGTCGTGCCCGGTTGGATGGGACTTTGGTTCTCTGTATTCCCCACGGTGGAGACGATGCTCGCACAAGGACTTGCCGCCGCACTGGTCGTCGGGTCCTATTGGTTCGTCCGGAGGCCGCCTGGAGGACACGAGTCGGCGCCCGAGACGGAGCATGGCACCAACACTCTGCAAACCGAGCGCGGCGAGTCGCTGCTGGCCCAGACGGCCGCGATCCGCGGATCCCAAGCCTTGGGCGACTGAGTTTCGATCATGTCATCGCCGGATCGGTATTCGGCGCCTTCGTGCGGGGGCGCTTCAAGGGTGAACTGGGCCGGTTTCAGGCTTCGGCTGGGTCGAAGGGGCGTCAGCCTTTCCCCAATCGTCGCCACGCTCGCCCTAGTCGCAGGCACGCAAGACCTGTGTGGACGGGACGCCGGGACCCAGCCCTTCAGTTATGCGCTTTCCGTCCAGTCGGAGGTCGTGGATAACGCGAGCGGGGGCATCGAGACAGGGAGTTTGTGGGACCACTTCGCTCGGCTCGAAGTCGGTCTCGGCGGCGCGGCGATGGGATTGCCCGAGGGCTCTCACTTCACGCTGGCGGTCCAGCGCGTCGAGAGCCAGATGCCGTCCGCCAACCGCATCGGCGACGCCCAAGTCGCCTCGAATCTGGAGGCGCCGTCGCGCGGCACGCTTCGCAAACTGAGCTTCGATCTGCCGCTCCCGGATGGCTGGGAGGGCGCGATCGGGCTCATCTCGGCGGATGACTCGTTCGACGCGGTCGGCTGCATGGGGTTGTTCCTGAACAGTTCGTTTGGCGTCCAGCCGACCTGGTCGGGCAATACCGTCGCTCCAATTTTCCCAACGTCGGGCATCGGGGCGATTGCGAGCTGGTCGCGCGGCGCCTGGACGAGCCGGAGCGGAGTCTTTCAGGCGAACCCCAACGATCGTTCGCATGCCTTGTCGCAAGGTGCGCTGCTCATCCAGGAGGTGGAACATCACGCCGCGGCCGACCTCAAGCTGGGGATTTGGAGCTATAGCCCGGGCGGCGCTCTGGCGGCGGAACTGCCCCCCGCGGCATGGGGAGGCTATGTCGCGGTCGATCGTCCCCTCGGGGAAGGCCAGGGCGCGCCCGTCCTGTTCTTCCGAGTGGGGGCCTCGCCGGTCCGAAGAGGCGCGGTGAGCGGCGACCTGCAGATCGGCGTCACAAAGGAGGGCCCCTTCGCGTCGCGGCCGCACGACCAGCTGGGATTCGGCATCGCGAGCGCCGACTACCGTGGGCGTGGAGTCGAGACGGCCTATGAGGCCACCTATCGGTATGTGATTTCCGATTACATGGCGCTTCAGCCGGACATCCAGTACATCGACAACCCCGGCGGGGTCCATCGGTCGGCGGTCGTGGCCATCCTGCGCCTGTCCCTCTCGCTTTGAGTTGGGGGCGGCGTTGCCGGCGACACCGGGTTGATTGCGGGCCAGGCCTGTTCGGCAACAAAATCCCGCCGCCTGGTTGACAGACATTGTCCCCGGGGAAACTTCCGCTAAGATCCGGCTTCAAACCAGACACACATGACCACTGAATCCAAATGTCCCTTTCACCACGGCACAACCAGCGGCACGACCATCGAGCAATGGTGGCCCGAACGGCTGAAGCTCGAGCTCCTGCACCAGCACTCGTGCAAATCGGATCCGATGGACCGGAGCTTCGACTACGCGAAGGAATTCAAGAGCCTCAATCTGAAGGCGGTGAAAAAGGACCTCGCCGCCCTGATGACCGATTCGCAGGACTGGTGGCCGGCTGACTTCGGCCACTACGGTCCGCTGTTCGTCCGCATGGCCTGGCATAGCGCGGGCACCTACCGCACCGGCGACGGCCGCGGCGGCGCCGGTCGCGGCCAGCAGCGCTTTGCTCCCGTCAACAGCTGGCCGGACAACGTCAGCCTCGACAAGGCGCGCCGCCTGCTCTGGCCGATCAAACAGAAGTACGGCCGCAAGATCTCCTGGGCCGACCTCATGATCCTCGCCGGAAACGTCGCGCTCGAGACCATGGGTTTCAAAACCTTCGGGTTCGCCGGTGGACGCGAGGACGTGTGGGAACCGGACAACGACGTGTACTGGGGCGCGGAGAAAAAATGGCTCGACGATCGCCGCTACTCCGGCGACCGCGATCTCGAGCGTCCGCTCGCCGCGGTGCAGATGGGTCTGATCTACGTCAATCCCGAGGGTCCCAATGGGAATCCCGATCCGCTCGCCGCGGCGCGCGACATCCGCGAAACCTTTGCCCGCATGGCGATGAACGACGAGGAGACCGTCGCGCTCATCGCGGGCGGCCACACCTTTGGAAAGACCCACGGCGCCGGGCCCGCATCGAACGTCGGGCCCGAGCCAGAGGCGGCCGGCCTCGAGCAGCAAGGTCTGGGCTGGAAGAGCAGCTTCGGCACGGGCAAAGGCGGCGACACGATCACCAGTGGCATCGAAGTCACCTGGACCCAGACGCCGACCCGCTGGAGCAACTACTTCTTCGAAAATCTGTTCAAGTACGAGTGGGAGCTGACCAAGAGCCCGGCGGGCGCACACCAGTGGATCGCCAAGGGCGCCGACGAGTCCGTGCCCGATGCGCATGATGCCTCGAAGCACCACCGGCCGACCATGCTCACGACCGATCTCTCGCTGCGCTTCGACCCGATCTACGAGAAGATCTCGCGCCGCTTCCTCGAACATCCCGATCAGTTCGCCGACGCCTTTGCACGCGCCTGGTTCAAGCTGACGCACCGCGACATGGGCCCCCGCTCGCGTTACCTCGGACCCGAGGTGCCGAAGGAGGAGCTGGTCTGGCAGGACCCGCTTCCCGCGCGCACGGGCAAGCTGATCGGTCCGAAGGAAATCGCCCTTCTCAAGGCCAGGATTCTCAAGTCGGGCCTCACCGTCTCCCAGTTGGTGACGACAGCCTGGGCCTCCGCGTCCACCTTCCGCGGCTCCGACAAGCGCGGTGGCGCGAACGGCGCGCGGATTCGCCTCGCCCCGCAGAAGGACTGGGCCGTCAACGAGCCGAAGAAGCTGGCCAAGGTGCTGAAGGTGCTTGGCGAGATCCAAGAGGCCTTCAACCGCACCGCAAAGGGCGGGAAGAAGGTGTCGCTCGCGGACCTGATCGTCCTCGGTGGATGCGTTGGCATCGAGCAGGCCGCGAAGAATGCGGGTCACAAGGTCACGGTGCCCTTCACGCCCGGCCGCACCGATGCGCTCGCCGAGCAGACCGACGTGGAGTCGTTTTCGGTGCTCGAGCCCATCGCCGATGGTTTCCGCAATTATCAGAAGGGCCACTACGCGTTGCCGGCCGAGGCACTGCTGGTCGACAAGGCCCAGCTGCTCACGCTCACCGCGCCCGAAATGACGGTCCTCGTCGGTGGCATGCGGATGCTCAAGACTAACACCGGCGGCACGAAGCATGGCGTCTTCACGAAGCGTCCCGAGGCGCTGACCAACGACTTCTTCGTGAACCTGCTCGACATGCGCACCGAGTGGACGCCGGTCTCGCCCGAAGCCGAGGTCTTCGAGGGACGCGACCGCAGGACCGGCAAGGTCCGCTGGACGGGCACCCGCGTGGATCTCGTCTTCGGCTCGAACTCCCAGCTTCGCGCCCTCGCGGAAGTGTATGCGTGCACCGACGCCGGCGATAAGTTCGTCCGCGATTTCGTGGATGCCTGGGACAAGGTCATGAATCTCGACCGCTTCGACCTGCGCTGATCGCGGTTGCGGCTCATCAGGCGCCCGCCCCCCCCCTCCCGGCGGGCAGGCGCCTGGTCGGGCGCCTCCCCATGCATCCGTTTGGTGGCTGCAATTGTGCGGCTTCCGCGCTGCTGCGTGGCCAAGGGGGTATCCGAAAGGATGAGACAAGATCAGCCGTTCGGGAGGTTGTCGGGCTGGGCGGCTTTCACCTGGATGGGCGGAGCGAGCTCCTAGGGGGGCCGCAGTTTCGGCGGGCTGGATCTGGGGTTTGGTCCGCCGAACCCGGTGGAATTTGTCTACCTTCCGCCGGTGAAGCCACTCAACGCCATCCTCGCGAGGGGATGGCGTTGATTGTAAATGCCGCAATTGAACCACAGAGACACGGAGACCACAGAGCCTGACATCAAAGCGAAGGTCGGAATATGAACTCACCTCGGCGGTGAAAAGTTTGGATACATGACTTTCCCGTAATTTCCTGCCTCCCTCTTCTCT
>JAJXYI010000171.1 GCA_021780625.1 bacterium
ACTACGCTCAGCTCGATCCGTCGGGCTTTGGTGACGACCAGACCTTCGTCGTTACCTACCACAACATTCGTTTCACCGGGTACACGACGCCTCTCGGACCTGGTGACGACGTTTGGATGGACCCGGCGGCCCTTCAGTCTCGGGATTATTCGTACACCTTCACGCTGTTCAACCCGACGACGATCAAGCAGGCGTATCCGAACCAAGTCTCGAAGATCGTGGGCATCTCGGGCCGCTCGACGATTGGCACCGGCGACAAGATCGAGGTGGCCGGTTTCCAGATCACGGGTGCCGAGCCAATGCGCGTGGCGATTCGTGCGCAGGGGCCTGGCTTGACGACTCAGGGGATCACGAACCCTGCTGCGTCCACGCAGATCAAGCTCTACCAGATCACCGCCGCCGGCACCAATCCGTTGCTCGGCACGAACACGGCCTGGAAACAGGGGAGTAACTGGCGGCTGCTTGAGAGCGACCACCTCTCGCCGTCGCAGGACAACGAGGCGGCCCTGGTCGCCACGCTCCCCCCCGGCCTTTACACCGCCGAGGTCTCCGATCCGACCGGCAAGGGAGGGGTTGGAATCGCTGAAATCTACGCGATCGACACGGTTTCGCAGTCGCAGCTCACGGGCATCAGTAACCGCGCGGTTGTGGGAACGGCGGAGACGGCCCTGGTGGCCGGCTTCATCATCACATCGCCCATGACCGTCATGGTCCGCACCCAGGGACCTTCGCTCGCCAAGCACGGCGTCACGGGGCCGGTGCAGGCCACCAAGCTGACGCTGGTTCGCATCGCGGATCAGGCGACGCTTGCGACGAATGCGGGATGGCAGACAAGCGCCTACGAGAACAGACGATTTGCCTCCGATCTCTCTTCCACTGCTCCCGCTTCGACGAGCGAGGCTGCCGTCATCCTGCGCCTTGAGCCCGGCACGTACACCGCCAGCGTCGAAGCCGCCGATGGCAACCCCGGCGTGGGTATTGTCGAGGTCTACCAGGTGCCCGACGCCATCGACTGACCTGCGAATCCAAATGGCCAATCCCGAGCACGCCTCGCCACCCATCGAACGTCGCCTCATCGTCATCCGGGGGAAGCGAGTCATCCTCGATTCCGACCTCGCGGCTCTCTACGGCGTGCCCACCAAATGCCTCAACGAGCAGGTCAAACGCAATGCAGATCGATTCCCTGAGGATTTCACGTTTCAGCTCACTCGGGCAGAGGTCCGCATCCTGAGGTCACAGATTGTGACCTCGAGTCCCGTCCAACACGGCGGCTCTCGCGCCCTCCCCTTTGTCTTTACCGAACACGGAGCCATCCAGGCTGCCAACGTCCTCGAAAGCCCGGGGGCAATCCAGATTGGGGTCGCCGTCGTCCGTGCCGTCGTGCGCCTCCGGCAGATGTTTGCCGAACACAAGGCGCTCGCGGTGAAGCTCGACGAGCTGGATGTCCGAATCTGCGAACACGATCAACCACTCGCCGATAGCGTCGCGTCCGACCGGGGTTCTTTTTGTTAACCCGGAGCCCACTCACGGCCGAAAAATCGGATTTTACACCGGCAACCGCTCAACACGCCATTCATGAAAACGCTCCGCCCGCTTGTTCACCTGATGTTTCTCCCGCTCCTCGCGATCGTATTGGGCTCGGCAGCAAAGGCCGACGTTGTCACGAGCACGACGAATTGGACCGCCGGAGGATCGGCAACCGGAAGCACCCTCACGGTCTCCGCCTCTGGCGCGTGGGGTCCTTCGATCCTTTGGCCCAGCCTGTCGGCCGGCGGCAGCGCGGTGGCGCCCCTCTACATCGACGTGAGGAATTCGAGTGCAACGCTGGTCGCCGAGTTGCAGGTTCCCGACCCGGGCGTCGGCAATGTGCCCAATGGCTACACCTGGTACTCTTTCGGGGCCGGCGGCTCCGTTTTGGGCTCCTACAGCCTCTGGTCCGGCTCGTCTACGTCAGCGAGGGCGAACTGGTCGGGCACCTGGACGCTTCAGGTGCCCGCCGGCACCTATACGGTAAGTTCCACGTCCGGCACCAGCACGTACTCGGGGTCCGCGTTCACCGGCAGCCTCAGTTACTCGAGCTCGGCCTCCATTTCGGCACCCCCTCCCGGTACTGCCCCTTCCGTCTCGGTGAGTCCTAGCTCCGCAACGATCGCCACCGGCCAGTCGCAGACATTCACCGCGACGACTGCAGGGACGCCGACAATTCGGCTGCAATGGCAGTTCTCCAGCAATCGATACACTCCCTCTTGGACCAACATCTCTGGGGCAACCGCCGGCACCTTCACCGTGAGCAACGCCACGACTGAAAACAGCGGCTTGTATCAATGCGTCGCGACCAACAGCGTAGGGTCAAATGCTGCCTCGGGTTCACTCCAGATTACCGCGCTCAACACGCAGAGCGTGCAAATGTTTGCGAATGGCAGCACGTCTTCCCTGACAGTCGCGTTGGGAACCACCGTGACGATGCAGGCCCAGGGATCTGGCACGAGCTACACCTTTGCCGATAGCTCGGGCGGCACGTCGGGGCTGCCTTCGGGATTTCCAACGAGTCATGCGAGCAAGAATACAATCACCTTCCCCTACACCTTCACGACTGCGGGTACTTGGACAGTCTACGGGCACGCGCCAGAGGGCAGCGGCTACGCGGCATCGACGAACGACCATGCGGTCACAGTGACGGTCCTGGCTCCGCCGACGATCACGGCGCAGCCGGCGAATCAGACGGTCACCTACGGGCAGTCGGCGAACTTCAGCGCAGGGGCCGGCGGCTCGGGTCCGCTGAGCTATCAATGGTACAAGGGGACGCCTGGCAGCGGGGCGGCGATCTCCGGTGCGACCGGGACGAGCCTGGCGATTTCGACGCCGACTGTCTCAGCGAGCGGCAGCACCTACTACGTCGTCGTTTCCAATTCCGTGGGTGGTGCGACCTCCAATCCGGCGACGCTCACGGTCAACCGGACGCCGTTGACGATCACCCCAACTGCGGGGCAGTCGAAGCTTTACGGCAGCAGCGATCCGACGTTCACCTGGGCTGGAAGCGGATACGTGCTGGGCGACGGCCCGAGCGTCGTATCCGGTTCGCTGGCGAGAACGGCGGGGGAGGCAGTGGGGTTCTATCCGTTCAACGAGGGCACGTTGGCTGCCTCCAACTATACGATAGGTTTCACGCCCGCGAATTTCACGATTCGTCAGAGCTCAAACGGCACGGTGACGATCTCCCCCGCGAGCGCGACAGTCGCTTTGAGCGGCACGCAGGTCTTCACGGCTGCGGGTGGTCAGACTGGAAACTACGCCTGGTCCTGCAGTGCGGGTACAATCGGAGGCAGCGGGGCGTCCATTACCTGGACTGCTCCAGCCTCGGGCTCGTCCGCCATTGTGAGTGTGTTCGACGCCGGTGATGCGACTCACGCGGTCAGCAACACGGCGACGGCCATGGTCGCGCTGCCTTCGGGAGGCTCGGGCCAGGTCCACCTGGTATTCACGGCGAACAACTTGTCCACGTACACCCTCAGTGAAGATGCCTCGGTCATCCGAGTCTATCTCGCCGCCAGCGGCGGCACAGGGACCTATTCCATCGTCGGCACGAACAACGGGACCTTGGCGACGTGGGTGGGCAATGGCTCGTTTGCGTGGAGTCCTGCTCCATCCAAGTTGGCAAGCGGATGGGACTACTTCGTTCCAGGAACCTACACCGCGAGCGTCAAAGACACCGCGGGCAGCGTGGGCACTGCGACGCTAAACATCGTTGCTCCTTCGGGTGGTTTGGCGGCATCTCCGACCACGGCCGCCCCGGCTGCGACCATCCATCTCTCGGTCGCGCTGGCATACAGCGGATCGGCCCGGTTGACCTGCACCTCCGGGCCGGGTAACGCGACCCTCACGGTCACCGATCCGGGCAGCACTGGGCATGTCTACACGGACCGACACCCGGGATCGATGTTATGGACGACGATGTACGGCTTCTATACGGGAGCTACGTATCCGACGGCAAATTACAATCTCACCTTTTCCTCGGATGCGGCGGGCACCTACGTGCTGACGCTCGCGACATTCGCGGACAGGAACGGCACGATCCCCGGGCCGAGTTACCCGGTTACCGTGGTGTTATCGTCGCCGACGACGCAGATGACATCGCTTGTTCCGGTTGCGTCCACGTACACGGCGTCGGACGGCCGCACCTACGACCGCCTGTGGCAGTCGGGATCGACGTGGAACGCCTATCTCGGTCGCAGGGGACTCCAGTTCACGGCGACCGGCCAGGGGGCCTCGGGCGTGCAGGCCTTTGAGCTTCAGGCCCTGTCGCCTGCGAAGGGTGCGGCCTATTCCACGATCGCCACCGGAACACCCGACTCGGCGGGCGGACCCGGCATGTCGGTCTCCTGCGCGTTCACAGGGCTCATGCTCGACACGGTCCTAGCCACTGACCCGCTGGTTCCCTCGAGCTACGCGGCGGGTTCGCCGCTTACTGGCGTCTGGAATTTCCGGGCCCGGGTGCGGGACTCCTCGGGTGCGTGGAGCCCCTATACGGCCGACGTGCCTGTGACGGTGGCGCTTCCGGTGGTCGTGCGGAGCGAAACCCTGCAGTCGCATCCCCCGGTCGGGCCAGACGGTCAGTGGCTGGAGGCCTCGGACGCGAAGACCTAT
>JAJXYI010000510.1:0-2672 GCA_021780625.1 bacterium
ACCGGGGGCTGCGCATTGGGAGCCACCTCGACGAGGTCGAGTTGGAACTGCTGGGCGAGCGCGAGCGCCTTCGGCGTCGGCATGATCCCGAGCTGCTTGCCCTCAGGAGAAATCACCCGGATCTCCGGAACACGGATGCGTTGGTTGCGGCGGATATTGGCGAACGGATCGTTGTTGTTGAAACGCCGCTGATACGGTGTGCGGTTTTGACCGCCGCTGAAGGGAGCAGAAGTAGCCATCAAAGCGAATGATTGTGTGATAAGGTCGGGTCGTATTTCAGGCCTCGCCCCGAAGATGACAACACCGAAGTGAACGGCATGTAGTTGGGGAGCTTCCGGCAATCAGCATCAAACCAGTGGACCGTCGGCCCCCGCGGCCTCCTGCGCCGTTTTTCATTCTTATCCGGCTTATTTCCGGGCCGGCGAGCCAGGCGTAGTCCGTTGCGCAGCAACGCCCCCCTTCCCGCCGACATTTTACCCCGCATTCCTACACGCTCACTCGGTTCGAGCGATGGCCGGTCTTCGGGCTGCTCCGCTGCACCTTCGCCCGGCAGTCTCCTGCGCTGTTTTTCAATCTTATCCGGCTTGTTTTCAGACTGGCGGAGCCAGGCGTAGTCCGTTGCTTAGCAACGACGTAGCCTGGTGGACCCTACTGGACTCGAACCAGTGACCTTTTCCATGTCAAGGAAACGCTCTAACCAACTGAGCTAAGGGTCCAAAAATCAGGAGTCGGCGAGTAAGGAGGACTCATCCGGAACGTGGCAAGAAAAATTCTGCACGCGCCTGCTCCCGATCCTTCGCGATCTGCTCGCGCAGTTCATCGATACTCGAAAAGCGCTGCTCGGGACGCTGGAATCGCAGCCATTCCACGACGATCCGATCGCGGTAGGCAAAGGGGCAGTCGCCGAGAACATGGATCTCGAGCAGGGGCTCCTTGGCCTCGCCCACCGTGGGACGAAGTCCGTAATTGGCCACCGCCGGAAGCCAGCGCATTCGGTCCGGCCTGGCCACGCGAACGCGGTACACGCCGAAGGCCGGCATGGCTTCCGGCTCCCAGGGCAGATTCAACGTCGGAAACCCGATCGTCCTCCCCAGCCTTCGTCCCGGTTGGGTATCGCCCTCGGCAAAATACGAATAGCCCAGCAGCGCGTTCGCCTCCTCGATTGCCCCGCCCGCGAGCGCCTCGCGAATGCGGGTGCTGCTGATCGGGGCCCCGTTGAAATGCACGCGAGGAGCGCTGAACACCGACAGGGCCAGCGGCTCGGCCGTCCGAAGCAGGAGTCCGACATCCCCCGTACGTCCCGCACCGAATCGCCAGTTCTCGCCCACATACACGGCGACGAGCGAAGGCAGCGCACGTTTGAGCGTGGCGAGAAACTCCTCGGCGGGTATCGCCGCGAATTCCGGCACAAATGGCTGCTCGATGATCAGGTCGACGCCCAGCCCGGCGAGCACGCGGTGCTTGGTCACCGGCGCCATGAGCATGCGAGTCCGCTTCGCCGAATTGAACAGCGCGCTGGGGTGCGGCCAGAACGTAAGCACTCCAGCCACCCCCGCCATGCGCGAGGCCGAATGCACCGCCGACGCGATGACCGCCTGGTGCCCGAGGTGGACCCCGTCAAACATCCCGATCGCCAGGTGTAGCGGCCCGGAGGGCGGCGTGGCGCGGGCAATGCCTTCGAAGACAACCGGAGCGCTCATTCGAGATCCTCCGTTCCGGAGCACCCCACCCGGCCGGTATCCATAGTCTGGCGACGGATCAAGCCGCCGTCCGAAAATCCGAGGCTGTCGGAGCGCGTGGTCACAGCGCAAAGGTCGGCACCACGTCCCGGGGCGAGAGCAGAACCTTCGAAATCTCGGCCAGGGGCATCGCCTCCAGGGCCGGTATCGTCACCGCACGCTCGACCCGCAGCTTTTCGATCGCCGTCCTGCGCAGCGCGCTCAGGTGCCCGCCGCAACCGAGCTTCTGGCCGAAGTCGTGCGCCAGCGTGCGGACATAGGTTCCCTTGGTGCAGTGCACCCGGAAATCCAACTCCGGCGGCGCAAAGCGGGTCAGCTCAAACGCCATCACCCGGATGAACCGCGGCTCGCGATCGACCTCCTCGCCCGCCCTCGCCTTCTTGTACAGCGGCACCCCGCCGATCTTGATCGCCGAGAACATCGGGGGCGTCTGGTACTGGTCGCCCAGGAACCCGCGCATCGCGGTGCGCACGCCATCCTCGGTCAGCGGCGGCACGGGCCGGGTCTCAAGCACCTCCCCCTCCGCGTCCTGCGTGTTCGTCACGGCACCGAGCTTGATCGTGCCCGTGTACTCCTTGTCCAGGCTGATCAGGTACTGCGACACACTGGTCGCCTTGCCAACAAGCACGATGAGCAGGCCCGTCGCCATGGGGTCGAGCGTGCCCGCATGGCCCACGCGTTTCATGCCGAGCTTTCGGCGGACGCGGGCGACGACGTCGTGCGACGTGTGGTCGGTCGGCTTGTCGATCAGGAGGATGCCATCGAGTTCTTTGGTGGGTCCGAGCATGGGCGATGAACCAGGATTAGGCTGTTGGAACAGAACCGCGGAGACCAGGGGTTCGAAGAGAGGAAACCCCTGCAACCGGACTCTCCGGAAGGCGGAGGGCATTTTCAACGGGTGCCGGCTGGATTTCCACTGTGTCTTTGCGATTC
>JAJXYI010000510.1:2682-4638 GCA_021780625.1 bacterium
CCAACAGGCGGCGCGCGTTTTCAACGGGCATCCGCCTCAGAGGCACGCCCTGACCGGCCGGGTTGGATCTCACTGTGTCTTTGCGATTCAAATGCTGCGAATGGTTTCGTGTTGGACGCACACCGCGCCGGAGCGCGGCCTGCAATGTGGTGATTTTGAAAGGTCGGTCTTGGGCTGCCAAGCGACCGCTGTCAAACGGACATCCCGCCCGGCCTTTGGGCCGTTTCAGTGCCCTGCGTCAACCGCAGCGATCCGGTGTTCCAGGACGGCGACGAGTCTCTGATAAAATCCCTCGGCATTCTTCTTGAGATTGAGGCCAGCCGCACAGGCGTGGCCGCCTCCGCCGAATTCGGCGGCCACCAGGTCGACGCGGTAGGCTGGATCCTTGGACCGAAGACTCGCCTTCACCGTGTTGTCGCCGCGCTCCTCGATGAGGACGCCGATGTCGACGCCGTCGATCATGCGGGCGTAGTCGACCAGGCCTTCGGTGTCCTCCGCAGAGGTGCCCGTCTCCTCGAACACGCCCAACGGCAGGCGCCCGATGCACACGCGGCCGCCGCACTCCATCGCCAGGGTCGACAGGAAGCGCTGGAGGAGCCGGATCTTCCCAAGCGATTCACGCTCGTACACGTGGTACGCGACGTCGGCGGGGTCGACCCCGCGGCTGAGCAATTCCGAGGCGAGCTCGAAGGTCAGACGTGTCGTCGAGTTGAACCGGAACTGCCCCGTGTCGGTGAGGATGCCCGCGTACAGCGCCGCCGCGCAGTCGCGGTCGATCGGGAGCCCACACTCGATGAACAGCCCCGCGAGGATCTCGCAGGTCGCCGCCGATGAGGAGTCGATGAAGTTTTCCTCCGCGAAGCCCTCGTTGGAAAGATGGTGGTCGATGGCCGCCACCGGTCGCGGAAACGCCGAGCGCAGCCGCTCTCCCGCCCGGCCGTGATCGGCGCAGTCGACAAAGAGCGCGGCGTACTCGGAAGCCCTCGGGAGCAGGGACTCGACCGACACGAACGGGGTGTCGCCCAGCAGGAACTTGAGCCGGCGCGGGACCGGATCCGCGTTCACACAGACGGCCTCGATTCCGCGGCCGGCCAGCGCGCGGGCCAAGGCGACCTGAGAGCCGATGCAGTCGCCATCCGGCCGGGCGTGACCCACGACCACGCAGCGACGTCCCTCGAGCCGCTTCACGAGGTCCCCGAATCGCGACGTCAGCGCTGGAAAATAGGGTCTCACGTGGTCTGGACCAATGCAGGGTTCAGGACTTCGACGGCTGGCTGCCGCCCTTCTCGATCTCGTCGATGATCTGCAGCACGCGCGCCGCCCGCTCGGGCGTCGCGTCCGCCAGGTAAGTGAGCTCGGGGGTCCACTTCATGACCACGGTGGCGCCGACGTGCCGGCGCAGCTCGCCCGCCTTCGAGCGCAGCCAGCGCAGGCCCGCCTCACGCTCCTCGACGGAGCCGATCACGGAAACGTACACCTTGCCGGTCTTCAGGTCCTGCGCGACGTCGACTCCCGTGATGGTGATCCTTGCGGACTCGGATTGGTAGTGTTTGCGCAGATACGCGCTGACCTCGCGCTGCACGAGTTCGTTGATTCTGGCCAGACGGTTGCTCATGGTGACGGAGCGGAGGGCCGGGAGGGCGTTTCAGGCCGCGCCGGTGCCCCGCTCAAAGCGAGGCGCGAACCTTCTGGATTTCGAAGCACTCGATGACATCCCCGATTTCGTAGCTGTTGAAGTCGCCGAGCTTGATGCCGCACTCCAGGCCGGCGCGAACCTCGTTCGCATCGTCCTTGAAGCGCTTGAGCGTGGCGACCTTGCCCTCGGTGATGGTCTCGCGTCCGCGCCGCAGTCGGGCGGAGGCGTTGCGGGTGACCTTGCCCTCGGTGACAAGGCAGCCTGCGACGAAGCCCTTCGCCAGCGGGAACGTGGCGCGGACCTCCGCGGCGCCGAGCTTG
>JAJXYI010000610.1 GCA_021780625.1 bacterium
GGCATTCGAAAAAATCAACTCAAACAAAGACAGATTGGCCGCCTAGCCCTCTGTCCATTTTTTCGAGGCAAGCCCACTTTCCAACAAATACGGCCTGACCTCGTCGGCTTGATGCATCCGATCGGATGTCGAATGACGAACGGCGGTGATTGGGGCCGCCAATGCGACGTATGCCGCAGGGAAATTGCGGGATCTTGGGCGGACTCGGCCCCGCCCAAGAGTCGATCCTAGGGAAGGTAGTATACCTCGATCAGCACTTCGCCGGTGGTGCCGGTCTTGTCGGAGGCCTCGGCCGTGTAGAGTCCCGGTTGGAGCGTGATGAGGAGGGCCGCATCCTTGCTCGCACTCGCGAAAGTGAAGGCGCCCAGTTTGGTGAAGATTGCAGCGAGGCTCGGATCCCAGTCGTCGTTGTAGGCGATCTTCACGGGCACGCCCGTGGTGACGTTGTAGACGGTCAGCTGCGGGTCGGGAGCCGTGTCGGCGACCCCGTAGGGCTGGAGTGCGGGGCCGGCGGCGCGGATAAGGACGGTCATGGAGCGCGACCCCGCGATGTTGATGCCCGCGGTGGCGGTGTTGCCGCCCTGGATCAGGGTGCGCATCGAGAGCGACAGGAATTGCGGCGCCGCGGCGGCGGAGAACGTGACGACCGCCGGCGTGGACGACACGGTGCCGGCGGCGGTGCTCGCCCGCAGCACGTAGGTGCCCGTGTCGGCGGCCGAGCCTTGGGCGACGTAGTACGAGGGGAAGGTGGCGCCGGAGATCGGGTTGCCGTCCTTGACCCATTGATACGCCAAGGTCGGTGTGCCGGAGGCTTGACCGTAGAGCACGAGGGCCTGACCCGTGGCGATCGACACGCCTGCGGGCTGGATGACGAACACCGGGGCGGTGGCCGTGCCGGGATTGGTGGAACCGACGGACAGCGAGGCGACGCTGCTGGTCGTGGAGCCGGCGCTGTTGGTCACGATCACCGTGTAATTCCCGGCGTCGGCGGACTGGACGTTGGTGAGGGTCAGGGACGAACCCGTGGCGCCTGAGATGGCGACACCGTCCTTGTTCCACTGGTAGGAGAACGATCCCGAGCCGCTGGCGGCGGCGGTGAACGTCACGTTTGCGCCAGCGGAGGCGGACTGACTTGATGGC
Source organism: bacterium (assembly GCA_021780625.1). The sequence continues at coordinate 1,141 of JAJXYI010000610.1, forward strand.
TGGGTCGACAACGCGGGGGCGGAGGTGCCGCCGGAGCCGACCGTGATCGTGCCCGTGGCCACGTTGGAGTTCTTGGCGCCGTCGTAGGCGGCGTACGTGAATGAATCGGCGCCAGAGTAGCCGGCGTCGGAGGTGTAGGTGGCGAGGGCTCCGTTGATGCCGACCGTGCCGTGTGCGGGCTGGGACAGGATGTGAACCGTGGCGCCGGCGCCGGTGACGGGAATGGCGAGGGTGACGGGCTGACCGGCGACCGTGCTGGCGGAAACGCTGGAGACGGTGGGCGGCGTGCTGGAGTTGGCGTTATCGTTGGAGGGGCCGTTGTGGCAGGTGTAACAGCCGATGAAGGCGCCGCGGGAGAAGGCCTGCGTGCCGAAGGCGGAGAGCGAGCGGTCGCCCTGCATCTGGGACAGGACCGTGCCCCGGTAATCGGTGCCGTGGCAGGCCTGGCAGGCGGAGGCGCCGCCGTTTTCAACCGCGTTACTGTGGGCGCTCACCCAGGCCTGGCCGACCGGGTGCATGCCGTGGGGGCCGCCGGTAACGGTGGAGGGCACGCCTGCGGTGTGGCAGGTGGAACATTCGATCAGGGGGCCGGCGTGACCCTGATGCTGGATACTCGAGATATTGTCGTTTGCGTGAGAACTTGGAAATTCGGCATGCGTGGAACCGTGACAGGCGGAGCATTGGAGACCGCCGTGGCCGACGGAGAAGCGGAAGAGGGAAAGGCCCGATGCGGGCGTATTGGGCGTGGTGGCGAAGGTCGAATCGGCCGGGACGCGCACGGTGCCTGCGGAGTCCGTGAACGCGGAGGTGTAGCGGATCTGGCCGTTGTTATGGGTGGCCGTGCCGGTGTGACAGCTCTGACAATTGGGTTCCTGGAACCAGCCGGTGCGTGTGGAGGCGCCGACCTGCCTCATCGTGCCGTGGCAATTCTGACACTGCATGGCCATTGTACCGTCGGACGCGACGGCGCTGCCCATTGCGCCGCGCAGGCACTTGGTCGTGGATCCCGGATGACAGCGGTAGCAGGCGGCGCGATTGGCGACACTGTCGAGTGTGAGGTTGAGGACGGGATCCATGACCGTCGCGTGATAACTATGGATGGCGGCCGTCAGAGGCGGAATGCCGGCCAGGCCGCTGCCCTGAAGGGCTTCGGACGCGTGGCAGGCGGCGCAGAGGACCGGTTTCAGGTCGGTGACGACGTTGGCGTAGAGACCCGAGGCATCGTAGCCCTTGGCGGAAAGGGCTGCCGCGTAGGCGGTGGCGTGCAGGGCAAATTCGCGCTCGTCGTGAAGGCGGAGAATATTCAGACGATAATCGCGTTCGGCGTTGGGATCGTTGGCCCACCCTGCCGTGGGACGGGCGGCCGGACCCGAGGTCGAGGCGTGACAGGCGCGGCAATCCATCTCGTCGGAAACCGGAAGCACGATGTCGGTGGACGCGATGATCGCGTTGCTGGAGTCGCGTGCGACCAGGTGCATGAGGGGGTACGGATTTTTGGCCAGCGTGTCGTCGTAAGGCGTCAAAGGGATACCCTCGGCGCGGAACCAGTTGACGGGGGCGCTCACGCCGGAGGCTGGGGAATTGTTTGCCTCGAACAGCATCGACTGGGGAGTGTTGGAGGCGCCGGGCATTTTCCAGCCCAGCAGGCCGGTGTTGGAGGCCACCGAACCATAAAGGGAAGACGTGAAAGTGAAGAAATTCGTTTTGCCGACCGAGGTGGTGTTGATCGAGCCGGCGGGATCGGCAATGGCCTGGTAGGTGATCGTGTAACCGGAGCCGGTGGTGACGAGGGAACCGCCGACGATCAACTGGGCCTCGATGGTGTTGTAGGGGGGCAGAATCGAGAAGACCGAATAGTCGCTGTCCATGCAGTGCATCCCGAGATTATTCCAGGCGAGAAGCGTTGCGTTGGAGGTCTGGCCTGCGAGCGGGAGCCCAAGGACGAGCACGGAACCGACCACGGCGAACGAATGGACGAACGAAAGAGATTTCATGATGGAATGCGTGTGGACTGAGAAAAGGCGGATTGACCCGGAACGTCGGCTACGCGCCAGCCTGCCCGGACGGTCGTGTGAACTATTTGCGTTACCAACGATGTCGTTCACTCGCGCCCCGTCTAGCATTTCAATCCGTTTATGCCGTTATGAGTGATTATTCATAATCGATTTAAATCACTCCGCACTAATTGCCTGCCTGCCGCTGCGCATTCCTTGCGGGCAGCCGTCGGGCTAATACTGATTCCGGTCCACGTCGTCGTTGCCTTACGTTCGGATCTGATGGGGTGCGGAGGAGGGGCTAGGTGATCGAGTTCCTGTCCGGATTTCCTTCCGTAATCGGTTTCTCTGTGATCTCTGTGTCTCCGTGGTTCAACTACAACTCCGTCATCGAGGTTGAACAGAAGGCAGCGAAGCGGTCGGAGGCGGATGGCGTCGGGGTTGGGAGGACCGAGGGTTTGATTCTTGGGGATCGGATTATTCATCGTATCCCATGACTCCGTACACCCGTGTGCTCTACGTTCCCTTCATTGCCTTCTGTTGAAATCTCATGGGGTGCGGGGATTCCCAATTGCGAAATGCCCCAGACATGCGCTCGATTTCAATTTCCGAGCCGGCTCCATCGCCCATGTCGTCACGCAAATTAACCTCCGAACAACGCGCACGGATGTGCACGGGCAAGCGGCGCTATGCGAGCGAGGGGTTGGCGCTGCAGGCGGCGCAGGTTGCGGGCGTGGAGCGCTGGCGAAAGGTCTACCTTTGTGCCGCCTGCGGAAAGTGGCACCTCACGTCCAAGTGAGACGCGGGCGACACAGGCCCGCGGCTCAGACTGCCGCGGGACTCAGGAAGCGTGTCACGAGGGCGATCGACTCCGGCTGACCGTCCTCGAGCACGTAGTGGCCGGCGTCGAGACGGTGGGTGTCCGCGTTGGGGAAGCGGCGTTGGAATTCCCGGAGGAAGGTGTCGTTGAAGCAGAAGTCGCGGGCGCCCCAGACTATCCGGACGGGTTTGTCGACGAGATCGGAGAGTCCGTTTTCCACCGCGAGGAGCGTCGGGTAGCTCGGGTGGCGGGCGCACATCGGGATATCCTTCACGAATCCGTCGACGGCGACCCGGTCGTGCCAGTCCTGATGAGGCCAAAGGTAGGCGCGGCGATCGTCGGGGGAGAGCCTGCGGCGTCCCATAGCCATCCTGGTGGCGGGTCCGGCGAAACCGTTGAGGCCGCGCACGAGCCAGGTTCCGAACGGGCGGTTTTTGCAGAGAGCGATGCGCAGCGGAATGCGGGTCGAGCGGAAGGCGCCCGTATTCAAAATGCAGAGGCGCCCCACCCTGTCGGGATGCCGGCCGGCCCAGCCCAGCCCGATCGCGCCGCCCCAGTCGTGGACCAGCAGATGCACCCGGGTGAGGCCCAACTCGTCAACCAGCTCGGACAGGTCCGAGATGCGGCGCGCCAGGGTGTATGGATAGTCCTGGGGCTTGTCGGAGCGGCCCATGCCGACGTGA
>JAJXYI010000432.1:0-11882 GCA_021780625.1 bacterium
GCATTACCTGTTCGGCCAGGGCGGCGGAGCCGATGTTGCCCGTAAACTCGACACCCTGATGCTCGGGGAAGTGCCTCTGATGCCGGAGATTCGGCTCGGCGGCGACCGGGGCGAACCCATCGTGGCTTCCGATCCCGAAGGTGCCGCTGCCACGGCGTTCCGCACGATCGCTGAATCAGTTCTGCATCGACTTAAATCGAAAACTACTTAGTGCATCTAATACGCAATTGAAGGAGGGCAATGCCCGACGTTGACAAGCGGAACGAGAGGTCTCTCTCTGGCATCCAGCTTCAGGGCTTCCCTAATGAGTCTGCCTCAGAAAGATTTCGAGCACTCCCGAGAGTTCGTCAAACAGTCGACCCTCTATCAGGAGTTTCTCGCTGAACGAGAAGAGATCCTCCGCCATAAGTGGTTGGAGTCGGAGAGGCTCGGTTACGATATCGGATTCGAACGGGCCCTGCTCGATTGGATTCGCAAGCATCGCGAGGGCTGGCGCGCCGCGCGCCGGGCGCAGCTCGGTAGTCAGGGGACTTCCACAGGATCCCAGGGGTCTTCGACCACGAAACCTCCGTTTTCCGGCCAAACCGGCACTCCCACTCCCTCGGCGGCGAGGCCCGGATCCCAGATTCCCCGCGAATTGAGGGCTTCCTGATCTGGAAGCCCGTCGGGTCCCCAGCGCCCCGCAAACGACGATTGTCCGGGGGCCAGCTGTTAAACGTCTGCAGGACGCGGGCGACGTAATACACGCTCCCCGTCATCAAGGCGAAAACCCATACAAAGCAAAGGCCGGGGATAACCCCGGCCTTGTTGCACAAGCGGCAGACTGGAAGATACTTACTTGATCTCCTTGTGGAGCGTGTGACGCTTCAGGAAGGGATTGTACTTCTTCTTCTCGATGCGCTCCGTGACGGTCTTCTTGTTCCTCCAGGTGAGGTAACGGGAGACGGGTTTGCCCTCCTTGCGGGCTTCAGTGCATTCCAGGGTGACGAGTTCTTGCATGGAAAAATAGGTTAGAAGGGTCGAGGGAAGAGCGCTGCCGATCGAAGCGCAAGCCTAAGTTTTCCGACCGATCCATCAGGCGTTGGCAGTCATCTTCTTCTCGGTGAGCGGCAGCATGACCCCCCGCCGGAAGAGCGTGACCTGCCCCGAACTGGACGACACGACGATCGCGATGCACCGCGTTGCCATCGAAATGGCGGCGGCCGCCGCGTGGCGCGATCCGAGGCCGCTCGGCAGGTTGTGCTCCACGTCGGTCGCCTGGATCAGGCTTCCGGCGGAGACCACCACCCCGTCGCCGCGGATGATGAAGGCGCCGTCGAGCGACGAGAACTCCTTGATCGTCTCGTCCATGAACGGATTCAGGATGTTGCGGTCCTCCTCCTTGTAACCAAAAAATGGATTCAGCACGAGCGGCTTCGTGAGCTTCTCGACGCGCTCGTGGTCGCCGACCACCATCAGGCACCCGATCGGACGGCCCTCGCGCCCCTCGACCGCGAGCTCGGTGGCCACGGCGACAGCGCGCTCGAGCACCTCCGGGGTGACGTCCGCCGGGAGGAGGTCGGTGCTCCCGGTGAGGAGCGTCTGGAATTCGCGCTCGACGTCGACCACGACCAGCGTGTCGAACTGGTTGCTGCCCGTGATTCCGCCGAGGCAGCAGATCCGGTCGGAGAAATTCACCGCGCCGCGCATGAGCGCGACGAGCAGCGCGCTGCGCAGCTGCGCGAGGCGCTGGCGCGAGAACGAGCGGACCCGGATGGTGGCGATCCACTCCGACTTGGAATCGTCGACCGAGGGATCGACCGGATTCCGAGTCACGAGGATGGTGCGCATCGACGACACCAGGGCGCCGGGTTCGATGCCTCCGACAAACGTGTCGCCAAACACCATGAGGTAGCGGGAGTCGGTGCCCTTGGCCACGCGTTCAGCCTCGCGCTGCATGAGCCGGTTGACCTTGTTGTGCAGGGCCTGGACCGGACGGATCCCGCCGAGGCTGCCGACAAGGCGCTCGTGGAGGGCATCCAAGTCGGGGGCGGCCGCGAGCGCCTCGATCAGCTCCTGCTCCTTGAGCAGCCGCGCGATGCATGCGAGCACCTGGAGGTAGTCCCTCGCCTGCTCGCCCGCGATCAGCATGAAGATCAGCCTTACGCGCTCCTCCTCGATCGAACCGTCGTGCCGGATGCCGAGCCTGCTCCGCCCGATCGCCAGGATGTATCGGCGGCTCATCTTCACGCGCACGTGCGGCAGGGCCACCCCGTTGCCGAGGTAGGTCGTCATCGTGCTCTCGCGGGCCAGGAGCCCCTTGAGCAGCGCATCGGGCTTGAGGTCGGTGAACTTCGCCACCGAAACCTCCAGCAGTTCCTTCAGGGCCCCCTCAAGATCCAGGCTGTGGAGTTCGACGATGCGGCTGCGGATGATGAGTTGATCGAGCCGCATGGCGCGAAATCGCGATTACTTCTCCCAATCAAGCGCACCCTTCTTCATCTCGTAGAAGAGGCCGATGACCAGCACCGCCAGGAAGAACAGGACGGGGCCGAGGATGGAGATGTGGTTCGCCAGGAAATCGCGGTAAATGAAAACCCAGGGGATGAGGAAAACCACCTCGATGTCGAACACGAGGAAGAGCATGGCCGTGACGAAGAACCGGGCCGTGAAGCGCTGGTTGAGCACGCCCTCCGACTTGAGCCCGCACTCGTAAGGCGTGTCCTTGATCGCGTTCTTGCGCGAGCGCTGGCCAAAGAAGTGGCTGGCGCCGATCACCGCGCCACCGATGGCGAACGCGATCACGACCTGAATGAGGAACGGCACGTACGAAGCTGAGTTCATCGAAGACAAATTGGCGCCAGCCGTCGGCGGCTGACAAGAGGTTTTTATGGGTTCCGCACTCCGGCTTCAGCGGTTCAGGCAGATGATGTGCGCATCGCTGAGGCGGTCGCTGCCGACGCCCAGGACATGGGCGAAATCCAGGGTTCGGATCTCGTCGGAGACAGGCTCGAAGCCGTTCTTCTTTCGCCACGTGTTGATGCGATCGAGCATCAGCGTGTCGAGCAGCACCGGATCCTGGCTGAGCCAGATGATCGGCTCCGACACGGTGTACAGGGAATTGAAGTACGGGCCGCCGATGTACTGGTAGTGCTGGAGGCTTGCGATGGTGAACAGCCAGGTTTCGCGAAGCTCCGGAATGGCGCTCATCTCGGCGACGGCCGCCGGCGCGTTCGCCGGCGAGCGGAAGAAGCGGGCCGTATTGGAGGCGTTCCAGAGGGTCGCATTCACCAGCGCCCCGTTGATTCCGAGCGTCGGATGGTCCGTGAAGACCGGCAGGTTGATCCAGAAGTCCGAGTCGAGGAAAAGCGGCGTAGCCAGAAAGCTCTTACGATCCTGGTCGACGGTCGTGTCGTTGGGCACGTCCTTGGTCTGGGACTCCATGAAGACCGGATCGAAGCGGGACGGCAGCGGACTGTCGTAGAACCAAAGCGGGTCATAATAGCGGCCCGACTCGAGCACGTAGATCGGCGTGCCAGGGAACGGCGATTTGCCTGTCACCAGGTTGGGCAGGTACCCCGTCATCCGCATGCGGAGCTGGTTGAGACCGACCAGGAAGATCTTGTCGTGCTTGTATCCCCGGCGCTCGAGCGCGGAGATGACCGCCTTCACGAGCGGAATCGGGGTCGCCATGCCGGGACCCGAATCGGTGTAGACTTTCAGGCCCACCCGTCCCTTCGGCCCCGGTGCGATGTGGCGGCCCGTCGCCTTCTCCCAGGCTGAGAACAGGGACTCGACCTCGGTGTCGTAGTCGGCCTGCGAAAAGGAGTGCAGGCGCGCCTCCCAGATGGGATCGTCACCCTTGGCGGGGGCGGCAGCCGGCGCAGCGAGAGCGACGGCGGGCAGCGCACAGAGGGAGGCCAACAGCCCCAAGGCGAGTGGAACGAGGCGCGAGTGAAGCATAAGTGGGAGTGAGATCGCTCAAACGTCCGAGTGTTTCCAGACAAAGCACGGAACTTGACAGGCCACCCCGCGACTTGAAAGTGCTTTCTTTCCACGGCGATTGCGTAGTCCTTCCGCCCAATACGATGCCCGTCATCAAACCCACCTGCATCCGCGACATGAAGCTGAGAATCAGCCTCGTGGATGTGATCTCGCGGGTGGCCACCCTGCGCCGCGCGGGTTCCCGGTTCAAGGGACTGTGCCCATTTCACCAGGAGAAGACGCCTTCGTTCCATGTCGATCCCGACAAGGGATTTTACAAATGCTTTGGCTGCGGCAAGTCGGGCGACATCTTTACCTTCGTACGCGAAACCGAACAGCTTTCGTTCACCGAGGCGGTCGAGGCGCTCGGGCAGCGGTTCAATGTACCGGTCGAGTACGAGGAAGGCACCGGGCCGTCACGCGAGGAACGGTCGCTGCGCCAGGAGCTTTTCGATCTCCACGAGGTGGCCGCTGACCTGTACCACCAAACGTTTAGGGGGAAAGGGCCTGCCGGGGAATATATGCGCCGCTATTGGGAGGATAATCGCCGATTCGATCCGACCCTAGCCGATGAATTCCGAATCGGGGCGGCCCCCGCCGCCGACGAAGGGTTCGCAGCTGCGCTTTGGAAGCGCCGCTATTCCGAAGATGCGCTTCGCCAGTGCGGACTCTTCTTCATCCGGGAGGAGGCTACGCTGAGCGTGCAGACGCTCAGGCCCCGATTCCGCGGACGCCTCATGATTCCCATCCGGGATCATCAGGGGCGCGTAGTCGCCTTCACTGCGCGCCAGACAGAACTGACGCCCTCCGAGGATCCGGCCCGTGAGGCCAAGTACGTCAACTCGCCCGAGACGCCCATCTTCTCCAAGAGCCATCTCCTTTTCAATTTGGACCGGGCGCGGACCCAGGTGAACGACGACCACCCCTTCGTCCTCGTGGAAGGTCAGCTGGACGCCATTCGCTGCTGGAGTGTGGGTCTTAAGACTGCCGTGGCACCCCAAGGCACCTCGATCACCGAGCAGCAGCTGGTGCTCCTACGCCGCTACCATCAGGTCGTCGAGTGCTTCTTCGACAGCGACAGCGCAGGGCAAAAGGCTTCGCTGCGCTTCCTCCCAATGGCCCTGAAAGCGGGCCTCGAGGCACGCTTCCTTTCGCTGGAAGGCGCCGAAAAGGTGGATCCCGATCTCCTATTCCTTGAAAAGGGAATCTCTGCCTACGAAGAACTTAGAAATCGCAGCCAATCCGCAATCGCCTTTGCCTGCCGGACCGTGCTCGGGGATCTCGACAAAGCGAGCCCGGAGCAAAAGTCGCGCACCCTCCGGGGGCTGTTCGAGATCGTCGCAGCCTCGGACAGCGAGGTCGTTCGAGCCGGCTTCCTGGTGGAAATCGCCAACCACCTCCGGCTTCCGCCGAGCGCCGTGCAACGCGATTTTGCGGCCTTTCAGTCTCGTTCCCCAATCCAGAGGCCGGCAGACCCATCCCCGGATGGCGGGCGCCCCGCCTCTCCTTCGGTCCCTCCCGTGATCGTGCCGTCCGAGTCGACGCCGGAATATCATATTCTATACCTTCTTCTTCATTTCGAGATGCTTGGCAAAGCGCTGGTGCACGCGGTGCCTCACGCCTGGATCGACACCGGCAATCTGCCAGGCGTGCTACTGAACCGGTTTCTGCTTGAGATCGAACACGATGTCTGGCCCGGACGCGACCACCTTGACGACCTGATCGAATCAACCGAAGAGCGTGAATTGATTGCTTCGCTCCTCTTCGACCAGCCCACCATGGAGGACCCGAACAAAATTGCGGTCGAAGGGATTCGTGTGATGCGTCAGAGGGCTCTGGAGCCCCGCCTGAGGAAAATCGAACTTGATTTAGCCCAGCTTCGAGCGGACAGTACTATCGACCCAATTTCTCTGATCAAAGAACGCACCGAACTCCTCAGGCAGCTTCGGGAACCGATAGGTTTGCCCGGAACTGCCTAAGTATGTTTTACGCCTAATATGCCGCGCAAATCCAAGAACGCAGACTCCATCCACGCCGACGCCGTTGAAGAGGTCGTCCAGCAGGGGCACGCCGCGCACACCGAAGAAGGTGTGGACCAGGAGACTGCCGCCACCGGAAATCTCAACGAGAAGATTCGTCAACTGATTCGCCTCTCCAAGGAGCAGGGGTACCTCACGTTTGACGACATCAACGAAGCGCTGCCCGAGTCGGTGGAAAACCAGGAGGAAATCGACAACGTCCTGTCGATCCTGAACAACCTCGACATCGAGATTCTCGAGCCGGACCAGGTCGAGGGCTACAAACAGAGGCAGGAAGAGGCCGAGGAAGAGGAGTCGAGGAGCTCGCAGAACGACATTCTCGACGATCCGGTCAGGATGTACCTCAAGCAGATGGGTCAGGTCCCGCTGCTGACCCGCGAGCAGGAGGTCGAGATCTCCAAGCGAATCGAGACCGCCGAGCTGAAGGCGCAGGAAGCGCTCTTCCAGGCCGCTCGAATCTCGGGTTATATCATCGCGCTCGGCCAGAAGCTCATCACCCGCGAGGAGCGTTTCGACCGCATCGTCATCGACAAGAAGATCGAAAGCCGGGACGCCTACTTCAAATCCCTGCCCAAGCTCATCGAACTGGCGCAGAAAGCCGAGGATTCCACGGCGGAATCGTGGGAAGAGTACCTCAAGGCGCGCAATGACGCCGAACGCAAGAAGGTGCTCGCCAAACATCGCAAGCGCGAGACCACGCTGCGGGGGCATTTCTCCAAGTTCTTCTTCAAGCTGAAGGTGTACGAGGACTACATCGAGCGTCTGCGCCCGGTGCTCGAGGAGATCGGCAGGCTGTCCGATTCGTTCGACCGAGCCAAGCATCCGAAGACAAAGAAGGATGCGGCCATCGACACGAAGGTGATCAACGCGCGCCTCCGCGAGATCGAGGCCGAGCAGCGCATCGAGCCCCACGCGCTCGTGCAGGTGATTCATCAGGCACAGACCCACATCCGTGAAGCGCACAAGGCGAAGACCGAGATGGTCGAAGCCAACCTGCGTCTCGTGATCTCGATCGCGAAGAAATACACGAACCGTGGCCTCTCCTTCCTGGACCTCATCCAGGAGGGCAACATGGGCCTCATGAAGGCGGTGGAAAAGTTCGAGTACCGCCGCGGCTATAAGTTCTCCACCTATGCAACCTGGTGGATCCGCCAGGCCATCACGCGCTCGATCGCAGACCAGGCACGCACCATCCGCATTCCGGTGCACATGATCGAGACCCTGAACAAGGTCATGCAGGTGCAGAAACAGCTTCTTCAGGAGTTCGGTCACGAGCCGACGCCCGAGGAGGTTGCGGAGGAGATGAATCTCCCCGTCGACCGGGTGCAGCAGATCATGAAGATGGCCCAGCAGCCGATCTCCCTGCAATCGCCCGTGGGCGACGGAGACGACACGAGCTTTGGCGACTTCATCGAGGACAAGTCGGCGGAGAATCCGTACGACATGACGGCCTACTCGCTGCTGCGCGAAAAGATCATCGACGTGCTCGATTCGCTCACCGAGCGCGAGCGCCGCGTGCTTTCGCTGCGCTTCGGCCTCGTCGACGGCTACAGCCGCACCCTCGAGGAGGTGGGCAAACAATTCAAGGTCACGCGCGAGCGAATCCGCCAGATCGAGGCGAAGGCCCTGCGCAAGATGCGTCATCCGACGCGCCTACGCCAGCTCACCGGATTCTTCGACGCCGAACCGCTGGACAACTCGCCCAACGCCTACAACGCGGCCACCGCCATGCGGGTCCAGAATCTGCCCGGCGGCAAATCGCCGGACGAGGACGACCGCAGGGGCTCCCCCCAGTCCGACAACGAGTCGCCTTGAGCGGCTCGTTCGGTGCACTCTCGACAGTCTCCCTCAAGCATTCATCCTGATTTTCCATCATGACCTCGGCCTCCCTGTTGTTCACAGCGCTCCTGCCCGGTGGCGGTGAGTGGCTTTGGATCTTCATCATCATCCTGGTTCTCTTCGGCGGCTCGCGCCTGCCCTCCCTCGCGAAGGGCATGGGACAAGCCGTGAAGGAATTCAAGAAGGCGTCCCGCGACGAGGAGGAGGAGAAGCCGTCCGGCGACTCCAAGAAACCTGAAGGTACCAAGCAGGGCGGGTCCTCATCGGGATCGACCCACGGTCAGAACTGAACTTCCAAAGGCGCCGAATCCAATTCGGCGCCTTTTTACTGGGCCGGCCGGCCGGCCGAGTCGATCCAGGTGCGAAAGCGGCGGAGCTGGGCGACGGTTCCCAGGGCGAGCAGCTGGTCGCCGGCTAGGATCGGCTCGTCTGCGCGCGGATTCAGGACGCGGTTCTCACCGCGCTGCAGGCCGGCGAGGATGATGCCGAACCGCCGCGTCGGCTCGATCGCCCCGAAGCCCAGCCCGACGGCCGGGCTTGTATCCAAAATATCGATCTTCTCGACCCGGATGTCCTCGATCGGGGTGTCGGTCTCGGCCTCGGGTTCGAACGACACGTTCTGCAGGAAACGGACTGCCGCCCTGCCCTGCTCGGGGCTGCCCATGATGAGCAGTTTGTCGCGCGGATACAGGATCTCCTGCGGACCGGGAAGCGGGATGAGCAGGCCCTGGCGCTCGATGCCGACCACCGTGGCGCCCAGGCGGGAGCGAAGCGCGATGTCGCGCAGGCTGCGCCCGCGGTATTCGGCGAGATCGGGCACGACGCACTCCATGACGCCGAGCCGCCAGTCGCTGCGCGATTCGAGCCATGCCGAGCTGGGCACACCGGCCGCCGGACTCAGGACAGACTGCAGGTCGATCTCCGCCTCGCTGTGCCAGAGGATGAACTTGCGGCGCAGGAGAACCAGGGCTAGCAGGGCCAGCACGCCCACCGCATACAACATCCACCGACTCGATTCCTCGAATGGAAGTATCGACGCCAGCCATACGGCGATTCCCGCTCCCGCCAGCACGCGCAGGCCGTGCTCGATGAACACACGCATACGCGCCTCGTAGGCGTGCCCCTTGGCGCCGATCTCGGCATAGAGCATGGCCATCGCACTCAGATTCCTCCAAATCGCGACGAGCGGCGGCAGGGCGGCGAGCAGAAGCAGGAGCCAGAAGATCGTCACCGGGCCCATCGGGAAAAGCCAGTTCGGCCCCACCCATTCCACAAACACCTCCAGCAGCCGACCCGAGAAGACGCACAGGCCCGTGACGAACAGCATGCCAACGCTGATCTGGATGATCCGCTTCCGGCTGAGCAGCCAGAGCGTGTTCTGCTTGGGCCGGCTGAGCAACTTTTCCAGCCAGGCCTGATAGCCGTTCAGCGTGCCCGATGCCCATTTGGGCAGCCTCTCGATCGCGCCCGCCGCGATGCGGTCGCTGTTTCTCGCGAGAAACGGGGCGACCAGCGTCGTCAGGAGCGACACTCCAACGATCATCGGATAATAGTCCTGGGGCACCACGGACGAGTCCACGCCCATCTGGACGATGATGAAGCTGAATTCGCCAATGGGCACCAGGAGGAGACCGGTCCGAAGGGCCTCGCTCGTCGGCACGCCGGTGAGCGTGAGTCCAAGCGACGACGACGCCACGCGCGCAAACAGGGCAAAGGCGGTCCAGCCGATGATTGGCAGCGCGACGTGCGCAAGGCTCGCCGGGTCGATCTGCATTCCAATTGCCACGAAGAAGACGGCGGAAAAGACGTCCCTCATGCCCTCGAAGATCCTCTCCACCTGAGCGCGATTTGGCGTCTCGGCAACGATGGCGCCGAGGAGGAAGGCGCCGAGCGCGGTCGAATATCCGGCCCGCTGCGCAAGCAAGGCCATCCCGAACAGCAGACCGGCGATTCCGAGGGCCTGAAGCTCGTCGCTTGCAAATGCGCTCATCCGCCGGAGCAGGCGGGGAACCAGCAACAGGCCCACGACACCCGCGAGCACCACAAAGGCAACCAGCAGCGTGAGGGTCTCCCCCAGCCTCGCGGACGGATTGGCCCCGCCGAACTGCACGATCGAGCTGAGCAACGTCAGCATCATCACGGCGACGATGTCCTCGAGCACCGTGACTCCCAGCGCTAGCTGGCCCGCGTGCTCATGGGTGATGCGGGCATCGGCGAGCACCCGGCTGATGATCGCGGAGGACGAGACCATGAGCATGCCTGCAACGAACAGGGTGGTCACATTCCCGAGGCCCGCTGCGCTTCCCGCGACACGCGTGAGGGCATAGAGAATTCCGGCGCTCGCGGCCACCGCGAGCAACAGCCCGAGCCCCATGCGCCTGAGGCGACTGAGGCTGAGACGCAGCCCTATCGAAAAAACGAGAAAGACCAATCCAACCTGCGCAAGCGTCTGGATCCTGGGTATATCTGTAACCAGCGCAAATGGGGGAGTATGGGGGCCCACGATGCAGCCGGCGATGAGGTAACCGGCCACCGACGACAGGCCGAGGCGCTGGCAGATCCAGCCCGCGGCGCCTCCGATCAGAAGGATCACGGCCAAATCCTGGATGAAAAGAATCGGTTCCATGCTCCGGGAGCGAGCATGGTGGTTTGGGCCGCGCATTGTCCAGCCGAGGTCCGGATTGCGGCCAATTTTCTCATGCACGCTGCGAATCCCGCGGAGCGGTGGTCTCGAACCGGACGCGCCGCCTCGCATCGCGATTCGTCAAAGACTGGAGGGTCGGGCCTTTACCGCGTTGACACTCACGCTCTGCGGAGATTCGTTTTCAAGAGCGGATCCGCGCCCTCCCTGCTCGCATATCATGGCATCCAACCTTCTTGGCTATTTCACGAACGACGTCGGAATCGATCTCGGCACGGCAAACACGCTGGTCTACGTCAAAGACAAGGGCATTGTCCTGCGCGAACCGTCGGTGGTTGCGATCGACACGAGCACCCGCAAAGTGCGTGCGGTCGGCGAGGAGGCCAAGCGGATGCTTGGGCGCACCCCGGGCAACATCACGGCCATCAGGCCGATGAAGGATGGCGTGATCGCGGATTTCGACGTCACGGAGGCGATGCTGCGGTACTTCATCCGCAAGGTGAGCAACAACTCCTTCCGGGTGAATCCCCGCGTGGTGATCGCGATTCCGAGCGGCATCACCGAAGTGGAGAAGCGCGCGGTCAAGGACTCGGCGCTGCATGCGGGCGCACGCGACGTCATCACGATTCCGGAGCCGATGGCTGCGGCAATCGGCGTGGGCATGCCGATTGAGGAGCCCGCGGCAAACATGATCGTCGACATCGGCGGCGGCACCACCGAGATCGCAATCATATCCCTTTCCGGCATCGTATTCAGCAAATCGATTCGCGTGGCAGGCGATGAGCTCGACATGGCGATCATCAACTACATGAAGCGGGCCTACAACCTGCTCATTGGCGAACGCACGGCGGAAGAGATCAAGGTGAAGATCGGCTCCGCCTACCCGCTCGACGACGAGCTTTCGCTCGAGGTGAAGGGACGCGACTCGGTTGCGGGACTTCCGAAGACGATCCACATCACCTCCCAGGAGATTCGCGAGGCACTTTCGGACACGATCGCAAACATCGTTGACGCCGTGCGTGTGACGCTGGAGCGCTGCCCGCCCGAACTCTCGGCCGACCTCGTCGACCGCGGATTCGTGCTCGCGGGGGGCGGTGCCCTGATCCGCGGAATCGACCGTCTCCTCAGCGAGAAGACCGGGCTTCCCGTGACGATCTCGGATGATCCGCTTTCTGCCGTGGCCAACGGGACCGGCGCGGTGCTCAACGACCTCAACTGGGTGATGCAGAACCTGTGAGGATGGCGTCCGCAGGCGATTTGCCGGGACGCAGGGAGACCTGACCGTTGTCACGTCGACGTTTCGACCAAGCCAAGCCCTTTGCGGCGCTTGGCATCCTCGTGCTTGCTTGGCTGCTGCTGCCGGTGGCGGTCAAGAGCGTGATGCGGGTGAGCTTGTTCGA
>JAJXYI010000432.1:11892-18706 GCA_021780625.1 bacterium
TGCAGGAATACTGGTCGCTACGGCTGCATTCGAAGGATGCATTGATCGAGGCGGGCCGTGACCTGGCCCGGCTGAATGCAGCCTACGAGCTGCGGATCCAGGAAAATACCTCGTTGCGCGGCGAAATCGAACGCCTTGAGGCCCTGCTGCGGCTGCCGTCGTTCGCCGAATACCGGTCCGAGCCGGCGCGCGTGGTGAGCCGCGATTTCTCGACTTGGTGGCAGCGGCTTGTGATCCGGAAGGGCCGCAACTTCGGCATCCTTCCGGGTTCGCCGGTGGTGTTCACCGGAGGCATTGCGGGGCGCGTCACCGAAGTGCACGCGTACACGTCGGTGGTCGAACTGATCAGCTCGCCCAACGTGCGGCTGGCGGCGGTCGTGGACGGCGATTCACGGCCGATGAGCTATCAGGGCGGCCTGAACACCTCGTTCGCCCCGCCGATGGGAACCGTGGAGTTCATGCCGCTCGACATCTTTGCGTCTTCCATCGCGCCGAAGCGCCTGGTGACGTCGGGCTTGGGTGGCGTCTTCCCGCCCGGCCTTACCATCGGCTACATCGTGAAGGCCGATCCCAGCCCGGACGGTCTGTTCAAATCGGGCGAGGTGAAGCTCGACTCGCGGCTCTCATCGCTGACCGAGGTCACGGTCCTGGTACCCATCAACCCCAAATAGGCGGCCGCCGTCGCATATTCGCCGTGCTCCGCATCCCGGCTCTTTTTCTTTGTCACCTCGTCCTCTGGACGCTGATCACGGCGTTCAATCACACGCTCGGGGCCTGGCAGATCACGTTCTTCGGAGGCGGACTGTTCGTGACTTATGCGGGACTGGAGCTTGAGCCGCGGGAGGGCCTGACCGCGTGCATTCTGGCGGGATTCATCTTTGACGCCTGGTCGCCAGTTCCATTTGGCCAGCAGGCCCTGGTTTTTGGACTCGCATACTGCCTGCTCCACCTGTGGAAACAGCGGCTGATGTGGGACGAGCTGAAGGTCCAGTCGGCCGTGGCTGCCACGGCAAACGCGGCGATGTATGTGGTGCTTGCGGTGATACACTTCTGGGGAATGGCGCAGTGGCGGTTCCTCGTGACGCGGAGCCTGTGGGAACTCGGGATGTCGACGGTGGTCGTCGTGCTCGTTGCACCCTGGACGTTCGCACTTCAGGACCGGACGCTGGAACTGGCCACCCCGCCGAAATTCCGAAGGCACGGCACGGACGAGCGCTGAGGCGTTCCGAGGCGACACTCCGGGCGAGAAATGATGAGATCGGACCGACAGAACCTGGCCTCCCGCAGCGGCGCGCTGGTCGAGACGCACACGACCTTCCAGCCGCGGGTATTCGTCTTCCATTTCATCTTCGGGGCGATGCTTCTGATCCTGGTGTCCGGGCTCGCCTACCAGCAGCTGATCAAATCGTCCTCGTACCACGAGGCGGAGCGAGTCCAGAACCAGCGGCGCATCATCGTGCCCGGCCCGAGGGGCAACATCTACGACCGCGAGGGACGCCTCCTGGTTGGGAACAAACCGCGCTTCGCGATCGTGCTTTATCTCGACGAACTGCGCAGCCAGTTCCGGCGCGAGTTCATCCAGATTCGCAAGAACTACCGCGAGGCGGGCGACCGCGACATGCCGACGGCCCACCAGATGGAGCTCATCGCGCGGGCGACGGTCGTGCAGCACTACCTGGACCAGGTCAACGCGCTCATCGGGCGTCACGAGAAACTGGACACGGCAGAACTGTCCAAGCACTTCCGGCGCGAGCTTCTGCTGCCGTACATCCTGATCAACGATCTGACTCCCGACGAGTATGCGAAGCTGATCGAACAGCTTCCCGTGAACTCCCCGCTGCAGCTTTACACCTCGAGCGAGCGGTATTACCCGTACGGATCCGCGGCCGCGCACACGCTCGGATACGTGAGCAACAACACGGAGATCGACGCCGAGGGGCTTCCGGGAGACGACCTGCCCACGTTCAAGATCAAGGGAGCGACCGGTCGCGACGGACTCGAGCTCCAGTTCGACTCGGTGCTTCAGGGGCAGGCCGGCGGCGCGATCTACCGGGTTGACCCCTCCGGTTTCCGGATCAATCCGCCCCTCGAGCAGCGCCTTCCGGTTCAGGGGAAGAACCTCGACACGTCGCTGGACATCGACCTCCAGCTGGCCGCTGAAAAGGCGCTCGGCGACCTGACTGGGGCGGCGGTGATGATGGACGTGAACACGGGGGAGGTGCTCGTGCTCGCGAGCAAACCGGACTACGACCTCAACAAGTTCTCACCGCGGATCAGCCACGAGGACGTTGCAGAGATCGACCAGAACAAGGCCTGGGTGAACCGTGCGATCAGCGGGCTCTACCTCCCCGGATCGACGTTCAAGCTGGTCACGTCGATCGCGGGCTTCCGAGCAGGCACCCTGACGCCCGATTCCACGTACACGACCAACGGAACGTATCTGGTTGGCAACCACGTATTCCACGACGCGTCGGGCGAGATCACGGGCAAGATCGACTTCCGGACGGCGATCGAGCACAGCGTGAACACCTTCTTCATCAATTACGGTCTGAAGACCGGAGTGGATGCGATCGTCGCGGAAGCCCGGCGTTTCCACCTGGATCGCCCGACCGGGATCGAGCTGCCGCACGAGACGAAGCGGATGTACATTGGAAGTCCCGCCTGGAAAAAGAAAACCCAGGGCGAACCCTGGTATCAGGGCGACACGGCGAATCTCGCGTTTGGCCAGGGCATGATCGCAGTCACTCCGCTCCAGATGGCCTGCCTGCTCTCGTCACTGGCCCGCGACGAGGTGACGACGAAGCCTACGATTCTGCATGAGCCGAATCGGCCGACACAGCATACGGCGCCGATCGGCGTCCCGCAGGCTGATTACCAGGCGCTGATCGAGGGCATGGAACGGGTGCCGCTCACCGGAACCGCGCGGCGCTGGGGCAAGGTACCAGGCCTGACGATCGCGTCGAAGACGGGCACGGCGCAGCAGGCAGTTCGCTTTCCTGTGACCGAGGACGGGAAGACGGTGTATAAGAGCGGCACGATCGAACTGGGCTGGTATGTGGGATTCGCCCCTGTCGACCATCCGAAGGTCGCGTGGGCCGTCGTGGTCGAGGGCGACGTGCCGGACGAGAGTTTTGCGGGCGGTTTCTATGCGGCGCCGATCGCCAGGGCCATGCTCGAGCGGTGGGTGGAAAAACAACGCGCAGCGGGAAAGATGCCTCCCGCACCGCCGGGCGAGTCCGACGAAGACAACAATACCTTCTCACCCTGAACGGGAGCCACGGCGCGAGCGGCGTCCCGACCTGTGACGCGCGGAACGGAACCAGCGGCGGGCCTCCGGCCAACGTTCGGACCGGCCAAACCGGAGTGTAAGAAGAGCCATTCTCAGGTCGGGCATGCCTTCCTCCGGCGAGTCCCAGCGGCCGCGTTTCCTGAGCACGGTGATCCAACGGCCCGCCTCGCGTCGGACGCGTCCCTCGGCCGAACGGGCCTGAACGCGGGCGCCGGGAACGAGGCCGCCCGTCCTGAGCCGCAGGATCCACACCGCGAATAGGCCCAGGACCCCGATCACCACACCCGCCGCCACGGCACCCGTTCCGGCGGATTTCCACACCGCCACCCACGCGCCGCGCAGGCGGCGCATCGCGCCATCCACGAGCTCCAGCGTGCGTCGCCGGGCCGCGTCCGCGGAGTCCCGGGCCGACCGCACAAGATTCTCCTGATCACGGGCGTCGAAACTGACGATCCTGCGATACCAAAACACCCGGAGCCCCTCGAGGCGCGCCGAGAATCCGCGTTCGTCGCCCCAGTCGCGCACGCGGGTCGCCGCCGGCGCGGCGACGCCGGCCATCGGGATTGCTCCGGGCGTGGGATCCACGCGTATCCACTCGCCCACTCCATCCCAGACCTCGCACCAGGCATGCGCGTCCGAATTTCTCACTGTGAAGCTTCCCGAATACGCGTTCCACGCCCCACCCTTGAACCCCACGACCACGCGCGCCGGGATGTCGGCGGAGCGGCACAGCAGGACGAGTCCGCCGGCGAACAGCTCGCAATAGCCGGGGGCAGTCGAACCCATCCAGCGCACGAGTGGATCCCCTCTCCCCTGCGGAATCGCGCTGCTCAACGCGTAGGCATGCCTGGACCGCAGCCAGTCGGTTGCCTCGAGCGCGAAGAGCCAGGGGTCGGCTCGACCGGGCGTGCGCGCCCGGATCCGATCCGCCCATTCCGAGAGGCGGGCGGCGGACGCCTGGTCCACGGGCAGGCTCAATTCCAGCCGCGCGGTATCCACGCCAACGCGCCTCGCGTCCTTCGGCACTGCCTGCCACCGCCGCCTGAAGGGTGGATCGGCACGGATTCCATCGAACGCGACTCCCTCGAGCCGATAGGCGGTCATCGAGAGCGGGTCGGATTTCAGCGCGAGAATCCCATCCTCTGGATCGTACTCGAGCCGCTGGAGTCCGCGGAATCGGATCGCGCCGAAGCGTCCGGGCAGGGGCAGATAGCGGCTCACCCCGGGTTCCAGATAAAAGGTCCAGACCCCGGGTGCGGCGGCCGCGGCGCGGTCGCCGGAGAGGTAGGCGGCGTGGTAGTCCCGCGCGAGCAGGCGGCGGCGCATGAACGGAGACATGCGGAATCCGCCCTCGGGCAAAACCTGGTCGAGGACGAGCATGCGGAAATAGGGAATGGACGGGATCAGGGCCCGGTTCGAGACGTCCATGCTGAATGCCACCGAGGTGTCGCGGCCGATCTCGTCGAGGTCTCCAAATCGGATGGTGTCGCTGAATCCGGTCCGTGCCCGATGGAGTGCGAAGCGCTCGAGGAAAAGACTGTCTCGGAGGTCGAAGCGTGGGATCGACACGAACAGCAGCGCTGAGATGCCCACGACGCAGCCGAAGAGGAGGACGGCGCAGCCTGCGAGACGCCAGTCGAAGGCCCTTGCCACCCTCCGCGCAAGCTCGCGCCATCGCAGGCCCTCGATCCAGTCCGGCCGACTCCGCGCGTAGGTGGGAATGAACAGCGGCAGTCTCCGAGCCCTGGCCCCCGGGTCGGCGGCATCCGCGATCGTCGCGGTGAACAGCAATGCCAGCGCGCAGGCGGCAAAGGCCAGGAGCTGCAGGGCAAAGGCCGGGGACGATGTGACCACGCCGGCCACAATCAGGAGGAACAGGCCGAGCAGGATCAACTGAAGGTCCTCGCGCCGACTCCTGTAGAAAAAACCCCGATACAACAACAGCAGCAGGTCGAGATGCACCAGGGACTGGAACAGGTCTGCAGTGAGCCAGAGTTCCGACGCGAACACGACGAGCACCGCCGGGAACGCCAGGCGGTGGACCCAGAGCGGAAGCCTGCCCGGAAGGTCGGGCCGGACGAGCGCAATGCCGGTGGCGAGCAGCACCGCCACCAGGAGGCTCCAGGCTCCGACCTGCAGGAAGAGCAGCGAGCCGAGGGAGACGAACACCAGCGCGCCGCCCAGGAGCCACTGCACGCGGCGGAGGTCCGCCAGTTCAAGCCCTCGCGATGATCCGGTTTCCGGCATGGGCTATCACTCCCTCCGTTCCCTCGGGCACGATGCTGACGACCGCGGTTTCGTTCCAAGGGACGGCAATTGCCGGCCCTCCAACGCCCGCGCGGACCACGGCGAGCCGATCCAGGGCGGCTTCCAAATCCCGGGGTCCCGTGCAACGTCGGACCTCGTTGTTCCCCAGAGAGCAGCCCGCGAGCAGCCCCTCCCGGAAAAGCCGCTCCGCGACCGAGGCGGTCAATCGCACGGCGCGCTCGAAGGCTTCGCCTTCCGACCAGAGCGCGGGGTCCAATTCCAACCAGCACCCCTCGGCCGCCTCCGCAGTGTTCTGGCGGACGATCAACTCCCCCACCCGCGCACTGGCCTTCCAATGGATCAGGCGCATCGAATCTCCATGCCTGTAGGGGCGGAGTGAATGCAGGTCCGGACCGAAACCGATCGAAGTCGCACGAGCCCCGCCTGCCGCAACGGAGCGAACGGCTCCGGAATCCCATTCGCAGGCGATTGGTTCAGGACGCACGAGAAGCCGGACGCCGAGCCCCATCGCGGCGCGTTTCCTGAGGAAGCCAAAGGGAAACTGGGAACGCACGGCGGCCAGCGAGACTTCCCACTCACCGCGCCGCGCGGGCGTCCACTGGCAGGTCAGCGCTCGCTCGCCGCCGGGCTGGAGTGCGACGCCGAGGTCGGCGGAGGGCGTTGGATGGCGGCTGGGAGGAGGCGTCGCCCGCCAGAGCTGGCGCAGAAGCCGGCCTGGATCCTCGGACTTTGGAGCGAAGCCCACCGCCGTAGCCGCCGCAGCCGGACGGGCCTCGAACTCGGCCGTGAGATCGTAGGCGGGCATCAGGCGGCGCGTGTTCCGCAGGATCACCGACAGCGGACAGGTCGACCCGGCCCTGGCGTTTCGAGGCACCAGGAGGCGCCACTCCAGGCCGCGAAGATTGAGCCAGGACAGGATGCCGCTGACAACCAGCGACGACATGAGCAGCGAAAGGGCGAGGAACAGGATGTTGCTCGCCGAGTTGTACGCCGCCAGGCCGACTCCGAGCGACAGGGCCACGAGCCCGCTGCCCGCAGCGGTGGGTTCGGCCCGCATGGAGCGGCGGGGGTAGATCAGCGACCAGACCAGGCGGTGCCATACTGAGCCTTGGCGCACGGGGGAATTCACGACGGCGGCGGGATCGATGCGAGCAGCCTGAGGAGAAGCTCTCCGGTCTCGCGGCGCTCCTCGAGCGCCTCGCGCCGCGGCCCGGCGAGCGCAAGCCGATGCGCGAGCACGGGCACCGCCTGGACGGA
>JAJXYI010000582.1 GCA_021780625.1 bacterium
CATGATCCGGCTCAAGTTTGAGAACCTGACGGATTCCCCGCTCACCGTGGACGTCTTCGATTTCACCTCCCCGCTCGGCAACTTCGTGGTGGATCCCGAGATGCTTTCGATCCCGGCCCACGCGATCGTGGAGCCTCATGCGATGACCTCGCGTCTCGGCCTCGCGGGCGAGGGACTGTTCATCAAGCTGATCCTCCACCTGAACGGTCAACGCGACGAACGGACGATCCAGCTCGCGCCCAAGGGCGCGCATCCGGCGGCACATGCAGACGATTCCGGGGATTGATCCCTGAAATCGCCGGTGAACCCCGGACCTCGGGGCGGTGCGCAGCAAACCCTGGGATCCCGCGACCGATTCGCGTCGCGGCCAGAAGATGCGGCGCTTTTGACAAGGCATGACGGGTAGACCTGGAGGGCCGGTGTTAGACTCGGGAATCCGATCCGCCGCGGGCACCCCAGATCCGCGGGGACGACACCCCAACCACCGGTCGTTTCCAGTCATGCACTCCCGACGCGATTTTCTCCGCACCGGTCTCGCCCTCGGCGCGGCTGCGTGCGTGCTCCCCGAGATCAGTTCCCTGTTCGCCGCTGAGCCCGCGGTTCCCGACACCCCGGCCGGCAAGCCCCTTCTGTCCGCCGTGCGCGATGGCACGCGCTCGGCGATGCTGGAGCGGGCCCTCGCCGACTTCGGCGGCATCCAGGCCTTCGTCAAACCGGGCCATTCGGTGCTCGTGAAACCCAACATCGGGTGGAACACGCCACCCGAACGCGGCGCGGACACGCATCCGGAGCTGGTCGGCCACC
This sequence comes from bacterium, assembly GCA_021780625.1. The sequence continues at coordinate 805 of JAJXYI010000582.1, forward strand.
TCGTCGCGCTTTGCAAGGCGGCAGGTGCCAACCGCGTTGCCGTGTTCGACCGCACTTGCGACAAGTGGACCGACTGCTACGCCCGCAGCGGCATCGCGGACGCGGTCAAAGCCGCGGGCGGCGAGATGGTTCCGGGAAACGACGAGGACTATTATCGGGAGGTCGAGCTTCCGCAGGGCCGGATCCTCAAATCCGCAAAGGTCCATCGCCTCGTGCTCGAGAGCGACGTGTTCTTCAACGTGCCGGTGCTGAAGAACCACCAGGGATCGCTGCTCACGGCATCCATGAAGAACCTGATGGGCATCGTGTGGGACCGGGGGTTCTATCACCGCGCCGACCTGCACCAGTGCATCGCGGATTTCCTGACCTACAAGAGGCCGGATCTCAACATCCTCGACGCCTACCATCCGATGTACCGAAACGGCCCGCGCGGACGCACGGTGGCCGATGTCGTTGAAAAACGGATGCTTTTCGCCTCGCGCGACATCGTCGCGATCGACGCAGCCGGCGCGAAGGTGCTCGAGTACGACCCGGCGAAGGTCCGCCACATCGCGCTCGCCGGCGAGATGGGTCTCGGAGTGATGGACCTCGCGCGAGTCGACATCCGGCGTCACGCGCTCGTGTGAGCGCGTCCGGCCTTTGCCGTAGTCTGCGGGCTCCTCCTCTTGGCGAGGGTCCGCAGCCGACGAATTTTACGTGCACAAGTCCTCCTCCAACCCCCGCCCCCGGCGCGGTCGCTCGCGGCCCGCGGGGCCCGTCCGATCGCTTCGGCTTCTGCGCATCGTCGCGGCGCTCGCCGTCTTTCTCGTGCTCACGGCGGCCCTGGCGGATTTTCGCGAACTGGTGCCCGTGCGCGTGGGGCATTGGCTGGGGGCGGTGCAGTTCGTGCCGGCGCTGATGGCGGCCGTGGCGGGACTGGGAATCTCGGCGGTCATCCTCGGGGCGATTGTCGTGATCACCCTGCTTTTTGGACGGCTCTATTGTTCGGTCCTCTGTCCGCTGGGCGTGTTCCAGGACATGGTGGCTCGGCTGGGACGGCGCAGCGCCAGGCTGCTTCGGTTTGCGCGGCCGCAGCGCCTCTTGCGGAACGCGGTCCTGGGCGCGGCCGTTGCCGCGGTGGTCGCGGGCTGGGGTGGATTTGCCCTGGCGGTGGTGGATCCGTACAGCAACTACGGCCGGGTCGTTTCGGGCCTCTTCCGGCCGGTGGCCTCGTGGATCAACAACGCGTTCACAGGGCTGGCGAACCGGGCGGGCTGGATGGGACTGTATCGCGTGGAGCTTCCGCTGCACGGCCTGGGGGCGCTGGTCATCCCGGCACTGCTGCTGACGGCGGTCGTGGTGCTCGCCGTCCTGCGCGGCCGGCTGTACTGCAACGCAATCTGTCCGGTGGGCACGGTGCTCGGCCTGCTCTCGCGGCGGGCGGCGTTTCGGATCTCGATCGACGGCGACGCGTGCACCAAATGCGGATCCTGTCTGCGGTCGTGCAAGGCGCAGTGCATCGACCTGCGCGCGGGGACGGTGGACTTCGATCGGTGCGTTGCCTGCTTCAACTGCTTGGACGCGTGCGACGAGCGCGGCATCGGCTACCGGTTTGCGTGGCGCCGAACGCGCGCGAGTGGCGAAGCGATGAAGGATCCGCAGCGCGATGTGCCCGAGCCGGCGCCGGCCGGGGAGTCGCGCCGCGCGTTTTTCGGTCGACTCTCGGCGCTTGCCGCGGCCGGCGCGTGGGTGGCGTCGCGGGCACGAGCGGCCACGGTGGTGCCCCCGAGAATAGGACCGGCTGGCCTGATTCCTCCCCGTGGCGCCACGCCTGAGAGCGACGGGGTGGCGGGAATCCGCGACATCGACCCGGCCAGGCAGCACGCGATTTCACCGCCGGGTTCGCACAGCGTGCACCGGTTCCTCGACCGCTGCACGGCGTGCCATCTTTGCGTCAGCGCCTGCCCAAAACACGTTCTCCAGCCGGCCGTTTTCGAGTACGGATTCGAGGGCCTGATGAAGCCGCGCATGGATTACACGGCGTCGTTCTGCGATTACGACTGCACAAAATGTGTCGACGTCTGTCCTGATGGAGCGCTTGAACGCATTCCGGTGGCGGCAAAACAGCTCGACCAGCTGGGCCTGGCCTACTTTGACCCCGACAAGTGCATCGTCACGACCAAGGGCACCGACTGTGCGGCGTGTTCCGAGCACTGTCCGACAAAGGCGGTGTATACGACGCCGTATGGAAACAACCTGCGCCTGCCCACGGTGAACCGCGACCTCTGCATCGGCTGCGGCGCCTGTGAATACGCGTGTCCCGTGCAGCCGGTCAAGGCGATCGAGGTATCCGGTCTTCGCACACACGGCCGGGCCTCCCGAGACGCATCCAAGGAGCCCTCTCCACCGAAGCCTCCGTCTGAGGGGGATTTCCCGTTCTGAAGCGTCCGTGTGCCTTTGGCGTTTTGAAGTCGCCGAGCAGCAGGAGACAATCACGCGCGACAGCGTCACCGTGAAGCTCAACGCCGTGCTTTGGTACAAGGTCATCGACCCGAGCAAGTCGGTGATCGCGGTCAACGACGCGCCGAAGGCCGTGTACCAGCTCGCGCTAACCGGGCTGCGCAACATCATCGGCCAGCACGACCTCGACGAGGTGCTTCAGCAGCGCGACAAGATCAACGACCTGCTGATGGGAACCATCGCGGAGTCGACGACGCCCTGGGGAATCAAGGTGGAGCGGTTCGAGATGAAGGACGTGGAGCTGCCCGAGGCGATGCAGCAGGTGATGGCCATGCAGGCCGAGGCGATCCGCGAAAAACGTGCGCGCATCATCAAGGCTGAGGCGGAGCTCGAGGCCTCCGAAAAACTCGCGAGCGCCTCCGCACAGATCGCTGGGAATCCCGCCGCCCTGGAGCTCCGGCGCATGCAGATGATCTCCGAGGTGGGCGCGGAAAACAACAGCACCACGGTCATCATGGTCCCTTCGGATTTCGTCAATCTGGCCAAGAGCCTTTCGGACTACATGAAGGAGCGGAGCGCGCATCCGCAGCCCGCGGCGCCCGAGCCCACCGCGAAGGCGTGAGCACTGGTGGGCGGGGCGACACGCCTTCCGGCATCCCGCCCCGCTCACTCGCGCCACAGCGGTCAGGTCGCGAAGAAGTACACGTTGGAGTCGTCGCTTCCCGCGGCCACTGAGGTGCCGTCGGACGAGAGCATGATCGGCCAGCTCATATTGGAGGTTGTGTATTGCCAGAGCAGCGCGCCGGTCGAGGCATCGAGCAGATAGAAGTTGCCGGGCGTCCCGTCGGGGTGTCCGTCGGCGACCGCGAGCAGGCCCTTGTCCAGAAGCAGCGAGGCGCAGTTGGGATTGCGGGCGGTCTGATAGGACCAGAGCAGCGAACCGGAACTGGCGACGGTGTAAACCATCCCGCCCTCGTCGCTGCCTGCCTTGAGGTTGGAAATGCCCACGACGGTGCTGCCGTCGTCGGACACTGCGACGCCATAGACGCTGCCCTGATTGGCGACCTGGTACGACACGAGCGGAGCGCCGCCTGCGAGAAAGGTGTCGCGATTGATGAGATAGAACCATCCGGAGCCGCCGCTCACGGCGAAGAATGTGCCGTCGGAGGTGATGCGGACGCAGTGGCTGTAGCCGCCGCTCGGGAGCTTCCAGGTCTTGTTGAGCGCGAGCATGCCGCCTTCGTTTTCAAACAGGTAGATCGAGCCGAGGTAGTCGCCGCACACGACCCAGCTACCGTCGCTGGAAAGCGCTGCGGTGACGACCGTGTTGTCCGCGCCGGTGGGGGCGAAGCTGCCGATCGCGGTGTAAGTGGAGCCTTCGCGTTTGTACA
>JAJXYI010000032.1 GCA_021780625.1 bacterium
AAGAGTCGGTTTGCCGGGTGCCCCCGCCAAACTGTCGCGGAATTCTTCGACTCCAAGAGGGAGCACCTTGTGTGCCAAAAATCGCATGAATTGAAGCCATAACTTAAATCGATGAATCAAATGATGAGAACGGGGTTGGTGTTGCATGGCGTGTGCTTGCACCCGGTGGTTTAAGGGCAAACGCTCCCGATTCACCACGACTTCCCGATGCAGGAAATGAAAAATACCGCCCGATCGCTAGTGCGCATCGGGTTTGACGGCCTCGTTTACAAGACCTTCCGCGGGCATCTGGCCAGGGAGCGGTTCAATCAGGAGGTGCTCACCCTGCGGCATCTGGAATCCAAAGGCTGCCCCTTCGTGCCGCGGCTGCTGGAGGCGGATGCCGAGGAGCTAAGGATCGTGACGACCAACTGCGGGCGGCGGGTCGACCAGGTCAATGCCGAGCGCCGTCACGCCCTGTTTGCGGAGCTGGAGTCGTATGGGGTGCGTCATGAGGACCCGGACATCCGAAACATCACCTACCGCGTGACGGACGGGCGCTTCTGCATCATCGACTTCGAGTTTGCCACGGTGATCGAAGGGGGAGTGGAGATTGCGTCGTTGAAGCCTTCTGCTGCCCAATGACACCCCAGGATCGCAGATCACCGACTGCCTTCGGACCCGAGCAGGGGAGCACCGCCGCCGTTTCCTGGTCGGGCTGCACGCACCTAGGGCGCTTCCGCCCGAACAACGAGGATGCCTTCCTTATGCACACCTTCGATGGTCGCGAGGTGCACCACCTGGGAAAAGTGGGGGAGGCGCCGCTTGCCACTGCGGATTTCGTGTTTGCCGTGAGCGACGGGATGGGCGGCGCGAGATCGGGGGAATTCGCCAGCCGGTTTGCGGCCGACCGGATCACTCGGCTGTTCTATCGAAGTTTCCGGCTTTCGCCGGATCGGATGGAGCAGGGGTATGCGGAGATCCTGACGGAGCTTTTCACGTCGATTCACGTCGACCTCTTGAAATTGGGTTATTCCTATCCGGAGTGCGCGGGCATGGGCACGACTTTGAGCCTGTGCTGGTTCAGCCGCACGCGCGCCTATTTCGGTCATATCGGCGACAGTCGAATTTATCACCTGCCTGCGACCGGGCCTCTTGTGCAGGTGACCCACGATCACTCCCATGTCGGCTGGCTCCGGCGCAAGGGGGAGATCAATGAGCGCGAGGCTCGCATGCATCCACGGCGCAATGCCCTGGAGCAGGCGCTTGGTGCGGGGCATCAGTTTGTGGAGCCGCAGATCGGGGTGCTCGAGTGGCGGCCGGGCGACCGCTTTCTGGTCTGTTCCGACGGGGTGGTCGACGGGCTTTGGGACCGCCGCATCGAGGAACTCCTGCGCAACTTTCCCGCCGGGGACGGAAAGGCCAATCTGGCCGAACAGGTCGTCAACGAGGCGGTCAGCGAATCGGGCCGGGACAACGCGACCGCGGTGGTCATCGAGGTGCAGGACTGCGGAGCTCCCCCCTGCGCATGACCCGCCTATTTGTGTACGGCACGCTCAAGCGCGGGTGCAGCAACCATGCGCAACTCGAGGGCCAGCGCTATTTGGGGCCGGCGCGAACCGTGGCGGGGTATGCGCTGTACGGATTGGAGGGCTATCCGGGCCTGGTGCGAACCGGAGAGGGTGGCGACATGGTGTCGGGTGAAGTCTGGGAGGTGGACGAGCAGCGCCTGGCGAAGCTCGATCAATTTGAGGGAGTCGACGAGGGTCTGTATCGGAGGGATGCCATAGGGTTGGAAGCACCCTTCGACCGCGACCGGGTGGAAGCTTACCATTATCTCCGGGGGCTCGAGTGCCGGCGGAAAGTGTCGGGCGACTGGGTGGGCTGAGAGGCGTCACGGATTCCGACGGCGCTTCGCATCGGGGCGGGGTCGTGGACGGTGGAAGTGAACCTGCTCCCTAAAATCTGTTTGCGCCCATCGTCGCCGCCCTCTTCATCGGCTCGTTTACACGGTCCCAACATGATCAAGCGTTCCCATCACTGCGCCCAACTCACTGCAGCCAATATCGGTCAAACGGTATCCCTCGTCGGCTGGGTGGATTCCGTGCGCGACCACGGCGGCATCATTTTCATCGATTTGCGCGATCGCCAAGGCATCACGCAGGTGAAATTCGACCCGCAGGACAACGCTGAGCTCGGTGCGGAGGCCGCTCGCCTCAAGCCTGAGTCGGTCATCGGCATCGTCGGCAAGGTCGTCGCCCGCCCCGAGGGCACGGTGAACGCTTCGATTCCGACCGGCGCGATCGAAGTGTCGGGCACCGCGTTGGAGGTGTTCAACGTCTCCGACACGCCTCCGTTCCCGCTGGACGACGTCGGCGGCGACAAGGTCAACGAAGACATGCGCCTGACCTACCGTTATCTCGACCTGCGCCGTCCGAAGATGCGCAAGAACCTCGTGGTGCGTCACCGCGCGACGAAGGCGGTCCGCGACTATTTTGACTCGCAGGGCTTCATCGAGGTGGAGACGCCGGCGCTGTTCAAGAGCACGCCCGAGGGTGCCCGCGAGTACTTGGTGCCGTCGCGCATCCACGAGGGCCAGTTCTACGCGCTCTCGCAATCGCCTCAGCAGTTCAAGCAGATCCTGATGGTGGCGGGTGTGGAAAAGTATTTCCAGATCGCCCGCTGCTTCCGCGACGAGGATCTTCGTGCGGACCGCCAGATGGAGTTCACGCAGATCGACGTAGAGGCCTCGTTCATCGATCGCGAGGACATCTATGCGCTTTTCGAGGGCATGCTGAAGAAGGTTTGGAAGGAGATTCTCGACGTCGACATCCCGACTCCGTTCCTGCGCATGCCGTTCCACGAAGCGATGAATCGCTTCGGCGTGGACAAGCCCGACCTGCGCTTCGGGCTGGAGCTCGCCGATTTCTCCGAAACGTTCCGCAACTCGGCCTTCAAGGTGTTCCAAAGCACGGTCGCCTCGGGCGGCGTGATCAAGGCGGTCAACGCGAAGGGCCTTTCGGACGTGACCCAGGGCGAGCTCAAGTCGCTCGAGGACGTTGCAAAGTCGCTCGGCGCGAAGGGCCTCGCCTTCATCAAGGTCGAGAATGGCGAATGGAAGTCGCCGATCACGAAATTCCTTTCCGACGCGGAGAAGGCCGACCTTCAGAAGCGGCTCGAGGTCGCCGACGGCGACATCCTCTTCTTCGCGGCGGCGCCGTGGGAGAAGGCCTGTGCGATCCTCGGACGCATCAGATTGGAGAGCGCTGCGCTGCTCCAGAAGCGGGGCAAGCTCACGATCCGGCCAGACGACTGGCGCTTCCTGTGGGTGGTGGATTTCCCGCTGATGACCTTCGACGAGGAGCAGCAGCGTTATGTGGCCACCCATCACCCGTTCACGGCTCCCGTGGCGGAGGATGCGGCATTCCTCGACAGCGATCCGAAGAAGGTTCGCGGACAGCATTACGACGTCGTTCTGAACGGCATGGAGCTCGGTGGTGGATCGATCCGCATCCACCAGCCCGCGTTGCAGGAAAAGGTGTTCAAGGATGTGCTGAAAATTCCGCAGGACGTCGTCGAGAGCCGCTTCGGCTACATGCTTCGTGCGTTCAAATACGGCGCCCCGCCGCATGGCGGCATCGCGTTCGGCCTGGATCGCATGGTGGCGCTGCTTTGTGGCACGACCAGCATCCGTGACGTCATTGCCTTCCCGAAGACGCAGAAGGCGCAGTGCCTCATGACGCAGAGCCCGACGCCTGTCACGGCGCGCCAGCTGCGCGACCTTCACATCCAGGTGGTGGTGCCGCAGCCTCAGGTCTGAGCGAAACCCGCTCGAGTCCGATTTCAGCGGAGGCCCGGAGTGATCCGGGCCTTCTGCGTTTCTAGAGTTGGACGGGAAGGCCGATCTCGATGATCTGGGTGGGCATCAGGCGGTAGTAGTCCTTTACCGGCTGCGCATTTCGGCTGAGGAAGGCGTAGAGCCGCTTCTGCCACTCGAACATCGGGGCGTCGCCGCCGGTGAGGATCATCTCGCGGTTGAAGTAGAAGGCCGCAGAATCGCAGTCGAGGGGCACGCCGGTTGCGGCGATGCGCCGCACGAGGTCGGCGACGTCGGGCGACTCCATGTAGCCGAAACGGCCCACGGCCCGCCAGATTCCCTCACCGAGAGATTCGATCGTGAGCTTTGCGTTCTCCGGCACGAAGGGCACCTCCTCGGCGAGCACCGTGAGCAGGACCGCGGTGCGCTGAAGTACGCGGTTGGTCTTCAGGTGGTGGAGCAGCGCGAGCGGCGTGCCCTTCACGCTGGCGACCATGAACACGGCGCTGCCCGGGATGCGGGTGATCGAACGGCTGCGCGCGATTTGCGCGAGATCCAGAGACTCGGTGTCCTCCGAGTAGACCCGGGTCATGATTTCGCTGCGTCCAGTCTTCCAGGTCACCATCACCAGCAGCACCGCAAGCGCGACCGAGAGCGGCATCCAGCCGCCGTCGGCGATCTTGTCGAGATTTGAAACGAAGAACGGGATGTCGAGGGCCAGGAAGCTTGCGCAGAGCAGGCCGGCCCGCCAAGCGGGCCAGCGCCAACGGGAGCGACAGACCTGGAAAAAGGCCAGGCTCGTGATGAGCATCGTGCCGGTCACGGCAATTCCGT
>JAJXYI010000660.1 GCA_021780625.1 bacterium
CGGCGGAGAGCATCCATTCGGCGCAATCGAGCGCACGCTCGAGCGGCGCGGTCCCGGCTTTTTTGGCCCGGAGGGCGGCCTGGTACTCGGCCTCGCTGACAATCTCGGGACCGGCGGTGAGCACTTCGTCGGTCATCGCGGTGGCGATGGCTCCCGGGGCGAGGGCGTTGATGTCGAAGGCGCCTTCGGTTTCCTCTTCCGAGAGGGTTTCGACGAGGCGGACGATGCTGGTCTTGGCGGCGCCGTAGGCCGCGAAGCGCGGGCGTGCCTTGGTGGCGCCGCCGCCCGAGAGGCAGACGATCTTGCCGCGCCGCGCCGCGGCCCTGAGAGCGGGCGCAAGTGCCCGCAGGGCGAAATAGGTTGCGTCGAGATTCGCGCGCACCGTGGCGCTCCAGAGTTTGGGATCGGCCTTCAGCGCCGGGCCAATCGTTCCCTGGCTGCCGGCGCAGCACACGAGTCCGTCGATCGACGGCCAGACGCGGAGAATTTCCCCGGCTGCCCGCTCGACCGCGTCCCAGTCGGCCAAATCGCAACGGCTCCAACGAAAGTGGTCCGGATGTTGGGCGGCGAAGTCGCCCTGGGCGCGCCGCGCGAGGCCCCACACCGAGTGACTGCGGAGCAGCAGGCGTTGCGTGAGCGCGCGCCCGATGCCGGAACTGGACCCCGTGACGACGATTTTCATCTTAAGAACCGGGAGTGAACCACAGAGACACAGAGATCACAGAGCCTGAAATTGAAGTGACGGGCAGAATCTGAGTTCACCCGTGAGGTGGAAAGGATCGAATCCAAGACGTCCCTGTGACGGCATTCCTCCATGTCCGCTGTGTTTCTGCGGTTCAACACCAGCTGAGTTCTTCAGGTTCATTTGACGCCTCCGGGAATGTGCCACGAAAAACTCAAAAAGCACGAATTAAGCCAGAGGTCGGAGGCCAGATGTCAGAGGTCAGAGGTCGGAAGTCGGAGGGCGGGAACTAGTGTCAGTGCTGGCTGATCGGTGGGGCCAGTCCGCTGTACCTCTGTCCTCTGTTCCTCTGACTTCGGCTTTCAGCCCCTCATCCTCTCGCCTGGTAAACCCAGGGATTGGCCTCGAGCCAGCGGAGGGTGCGGACGATGCCCTGCTCGATCGTGAGCTTCGGGCGCCAGCCGGTGGACTGGATTTTCTGGGTGTCCAGGAAGATGAAGGGATTGTCGCCAACCCAGCCGCGGTCGCCGCCGGTGTAGCGCAGCTCGGGTTTCAGGCCGAGGGCGGTGTTGATGAATCGGATACTGTCGTTCACGCGCACGTACTCCGGGGTGCCCAGGTTGTACACCTGCGTGTGATGCCTCGCGCCTGCGGCGGTGGCTTGGGACAGGACGTGGAGGATCGCGTCGATGCAGTCCTGCACGTAGAGGTAGCTCTTCCGCTGGGAGCCGTCGCCGAGCACGCGCAGCCAGTCGGGATGTTCCCGGAGCTGCCGGTAGAAATCGAAGACGTGGCCGTGCGTGTAGCGTTCGCCCAGAATGGAGACGAAGCGGAATACGTAGGCCTCGATGCCGAACCCCTCCGCGTAGGCGCTGATCATGCCTTCGCCGGCGACCTTGGAGGCGGCGTACAGGGAGGTTTGCACGGGAAAGGGCGCGTCCTCGGGCGTGGGGATGACGGCGGCCTCGCCGTACACCGAGCCGGTCGAGGAGAATGCGATCCTCCGAATGCCATTCGCGCGCAGGGCCTCGAGCACGTGGAACGTGGCGACCGTGTTCTGCTGCAGGTCCTTGGACGGGTGCTCGGTGCCGAAGCGCACATCGGCGTTGGCCGCGAGGTGAAACACCGTGTCGCAGCCTGCCATCGCGGCGGTCAGCGAGGGCAGGTCGAGCGTGTCGCCGCGCACCATCCGGAAGGCGGGATTGCGGAGCGCGCCCTCGAGAAACCGCTCCTGTCCGGTCGAGAAATTGTCGTAGCCGACCACGGCGACGCCGTCGGCGAGGAGCCGGTCGACGAGAGTGGATCCGATGAAGCCCGCGGCGCCCGTGACAAAGGCCTTTTGCATGGTTGAGTCCAAGCCCGTCGCGTCGGCGCAGGGTTGTCAAAACTCTCTTCGCCCCGCGCCCGGTTGATCCCCGTAGCGACCTGCCAAAATGATCGAATGGATCCCGCGCGCTGCGTGCTTGAGAGGCTGGGAGGGCAGGCCTAGGCCGGGTGGAAATCGGAGGCCGCCGCGTCGGCGCACGCCTTTGCAAACTCAACCCCGCCTGATCATGAAATACCGTCCGTTTGGAAAACATGGATTCGACTGCTCTGAAATCGGCTTTGGCGCCTGGGCCATCGGCGGGAGCTGGGGACCGCAGAAGGACGCGGACTCGCTTGCCGCGCTGCACCGTGCGCTGGACCTCGGGTGCACGTTTGTCGACACGGCGGCGGGCTACGGCGACGGCCGCAGCGAGCGCCTGATCGGCCAGGTCTTGCGCGAGCGCGCCGAGGCGGGGAAGGCCGGCCGGGTCTTTGTCGCCACGAAGACTCCGCCCGCGCCCGGCGAGTGGCCTCCCTCGCCCTATTGCCGCGCGGAGGAGCGCTATTCCGAGGACTACCTGCGCGCGAACGTCGCCACGCGCCTCGCCAATCTTGGCACCAAGAGAATCGACCTCCTCCAGCTGCACACCTGGACCCGCGCGTGGAACCGCAACCCGACGCCGTTCCGGGTCCTGCGCCAGCTCCAGCGCGAGGGTCTGATCGGCCTTATCGGGGTGTCCACGCCCGAGCACGATCAGAACTCAGTCATCGACCTGATGCGCGGGGGCTGGGTCGACTCCGTGCAGGTGATCTACAACCTCTTCGAGCAGGAGCCCGCGGCAGAGCTGCTCGACGCGGCCAGGGCCTGCGGGGTGGGTGTGATCGTGCGGGTTGCCTTCGACGAGGGCGTGCTCACGGGTAAGTTCACCGCGGATACGACGTTCGCCCCCGACGATTTCCGCTCGCGTTATTTCGAGGGCGACCGGCTGGGACGGGCGCTCGAGCGGGTTGAGCGGATCCGCGGAGACCTGGAGGGCACGGGGTACACGATGGCCCAGGCGGCGCTCAAGTTCGTGCTCGCGCACCCGGCGGTGTCAACGGTCATCCCGGGTATCCGCACCGTGGCGCAGGCCGAGGCCAACTGCGGCGTGAGCGACCTGCCCGATCTCCCCGAGCCGCTGCTCGTGAAGCTCCGTCGCCACGCGTGGCGACGCGCCTTCTGGTACGGCGGAAAGTGACGCTCGTCCGACCCTCCCTCAGGCGTAGGTCGAGAACTGGCTGATCAGGTTCTGGTCGACGGCGGCGTTGGTCATCGCAGTCGCAGCATTCGGATCGCTCTGCACGATCGAGGCCCACGCGGACGTGTTCGACGACGTGGGCGTTTGGAGCGACTGGAGCGAGCCGGAGGAGTCGTACACCGCGTTGAGAAGCGGGTCCGACGACTGGGCTCCGAGCAGCGTCTGGTCGATGATACCCTGGACGGCGGTGCCCTCCGCGCCCACGGTGCCCTGAGTCGGCGTCGGCAGGCTCGGGGCGGTGCCCGATTGGACAAACGAGTCGAGCATGTCGACCGCGTTGTTCGACGAGCTGGATCCGTCCATGGTCGCCAGGACATCGGCCTGTTCCGACAGCGTGGTGGCCGCCTGGACCAGGCTTGGGTTGGTCGTCTGGGCCACCGAAACGTTCGGCACCGGCAGGGTGCCGTAGAGACTTGTCGGGTACGACGATTGGATGGAGCTCATGGCCAACACCAGCAATCGTACCGCCCGGATGCGGGCTTGAGCAAAAAATGCGTTCGTTCGGTCGGGAAAATTGCAAGTATCCGAATGACGGCGACTAGCCGTGGATTATTTCCGGCTCAATGCCTGAGAAACTCCATCGCGTCCGCGGTGCGCCGTCCCACCTTGTCGATGATCGGAGGCAGGGGGTTGCCCGCGGGAGTGGTCACCGGGCGGTTCCGGTTGGCGAACACCGCGCGCACCCGGGAGGCCGCCTGGTCCTGGGCGAGGTTCACGGCGAAATTGAGCTGGCGAGCCGATTTCGTGTGGCCGCCCGCCTTGTCGGGCTCCAGATACCAGCGGATCGGCTCCACGATGTCGGTCGGGAAACCCCAGTACTCGAGGGCCATCGCCGAGATTTCCATGTGCCCGAATCCGGCCCGGGTTCGCTCCATCTCAACCTGGCGCAGGAGGTTGCGCGTCGGAATCCGTACGCCGGGAAGCTGGGCGCAATGCCAGTCCACGAAGAACATCCCGATCATGTAAAGCAGGCCGGTCGTGAAGGCGGCACCCAGGTCGTCCTCTCCCTCGAGCGCGAACTCCTCCATGAAGCAGGCCGCGGCGACGGCACGCTGCCAGATGATGTCGGCGGACTCGTCGTACACCTGGAAACGGCCGCAGAATCCGCTGCGGAACGCGACAACGACCGCGATGCGATACACTTCTGTGAATCCGAGGCATTGGACGGCGTCGATGACCGAGTGGACCTCCTCGCCCCGGTTCACGGCGGCCGACTTGCATGCGGCGATCAGGCGGGCGGTGAGTGCGGGGTCGTGACGGATGACCTCGATGACATCCTCCGGATTCATGTTGGGATCCTTCACCAGGGCTGCGAGCTTGGGCACGATTCTCGGTGCGCT
>JAJXYI010000009.1 GCA_021780625.1 bacterium
AGCCGGGTGCTTGCCGGCGATGACCACGTTGACGTAGTGCCGGCTGCGCAGGCAGTGGTCCATGACCGACAGCAGGCAGTTCGCGTCGGGCGGCAGGTAGACCCGCACGACCGAGGCCTTCTTGTTCACCACATGATCGATGAAACCGGGATCCTGGTGCGTAAAGCCGTTGTGATCCTGGCGCCAGACGTGCGACGCCAGCAGGTAGTTCAGCGAGGCGATCTTCCTGCGCCACGGGAGCCCCGCCGTCACCTTCAGCCACTTCGCATGCTGGTTGAACATCGAATCGACGATGTGGATGAAGGCCTCGTAGCAGTTGAACAGTCCGTGTCGCCCGGTGAGCAGGTAGCCCTCGAGCCAGCCCTCGCACTGGTGCTCGCTGAGCATTTCCATCACACGCCCGTCGGGCGCCAGAAACTCGTCGAGGGCCATGGTCGCGGTGTCCCATTGGCGATTCGTGACCTCGAAGAGAGCCTCCAGTCCGTTGGAGAGCGTCTCGTCGGGACCGAATACGCGAAAATTCCGCTGCGCGTCGTTCAGCTTCGCCACGTCGCGCAGGAAACGCCCGAGCACATGGGTGTCGCCGACGCCCTGCACGCCCGGCGTGGGCACGGCGACTGCGTGCTCGCGGAAATCCGGCATCTTGAGATCGCGGAGCAGGATGCCCCCGTTGGCATGTGGATTGGCGCCCATGCGCCGGTCGCCCTTGGGCGCGAGCTCAGCCAATTCCGGGTTCAGCCTACCCTGTGTGTCGAACAGCTCCTCAGGCCGATAGCTTCGCAGCCAGTCCTCCAGCAATTTGAGGTGCTCCGGATGGGTGGCCGGGTCGGACAGCGGCACCTGGTGGGCATGGAAGGTGCCCTCGATCTGCACGCCGTCGACGACCTTCGGCCCCGTCCACCCCTTGAGGGAGTTCAAAACGATCATCGGCCAGCGAGGACGGGTGACGCTGTGATACACGCGTGCGTCGTGCTGGATCCGTTTGATCTCCTCCACCACCACCTCGAGCGTCGCTGCCATGGCCTCGTGCATCGCCCCCGTCGCCTCCTCCTCGACAAAATGGGGCGCCCACCCATAACCGCGGAGAAGCTGGTCGAGTTCTTCACGGGTGATGCGCGCAAGGACCGTCGGGTTGGAAATCTTGTAGCCGTTGAGATGCAGGATCGGCAGCACGGCGCCGTCGGTCACCGGATCGAGGAACTTGTTGGAGTGCCACGCCGTGGCCAGCGGGCCCGTTTCGGCCTCGCCGTCGCCGACGACGCAGGCAACCACAAGTCCGGGATTGTCGAACACCGCTCCAAACGAGTGACTGAGCGAATAGCCGAGCTCGCCACCTTCGTGGATGGAACCGGGCGTCTCCGGCGAGGCATGGCTGGGGATGCCGCCGGGAAACGAAAACTGCAGGAACAGCTTCCGAAGCCCCGCCTCATCCTGGCTGATGTCGGGATAGATCTCGCTGTAGGTGCCCTCAAGATACGTGTTGCCGACGACCGCCGGTCCACCGTGCCCCGGCCCGGACACGTAGATCATGTCGAGGTCGTACTTTTTGATCACCCGGTTCAGGTGCGCGTAGATGAAGTTCTGCCCGGGCGTCGTCCCCCAATGCCCGAGCAGCATGTGCTTCACGTCTGAGAGTTCCAGGGGACGCCTCAGCAGCGGATTCTCGTGGAGATAGATCTGGCCGACCGAGAGGTAGTTCGCGGCGCGCCAATAAGCGTCGATTTTGTGGAGCAGATCCGGTGTGAGGCAGTTGGTTTTCATGATTCAAGTTCCTTTCATGGCGCCGAGTTTGAGAACGTGGCTGACGGACCGCGCGATCATGCGCTCCTCGTCGGTGGGAATCACCCGCACGGCAATCCGTCCGCAGTTCCGAGAAATCAGCGGGGCATTTTTCGCGTTGCGCCGCCGATCCAGTTCTATGCCTAGAAAACCCAGGCCCTCGCAAATGCGGGCCCGAACGGGCGGAGCGTTCTCGCCGATGCCACCGGCGAACACGAGCGTATCCACTCCCCCGAGTACGGCGGCATAGGCGCCGATCCACTTCTTCGCCTGGTAGCAGAACAAAGCGACGGCCTCCGCCGCCCGCACATCGGTGGCTTCTCTCACCAGCAGATCGCGCATGTCCGAGCTCGTCGCCGAAACCCCCAGAAGCCCGGATTCGTGGTTCACCATCCGGTCGAATTTCTCCGGAGTCATCCGCTCGCGGCGCACCAGAAACGAGAGCAGGCCCGGATCCAGATCGCCGGAGCGTGTGCTCATGACCAAGCCCGCCGCCGGTGTGAAGCCCATGCTGGTGTCGACACTTCTGCCACGGAACACGGCGGCCAGGCTGGCGCCGTTGCCAAGGTGGGCGAGGATCACGCGGCCATCCCTTGCAGCCGGATCGCCAACCCGCACGAGCTCCTCCAGAAGGTAGGAGTAGGACAGACCGTGAAACCCATAGCGCTCCATCCCTTGCGCCGCGTAACGCCGCGGGATAGGAAGCAGCTTCGCCACCCGCGGCATGGCGCGATGAAACGCGGTGTCAAAACATGCCACCTGGGGCAGTTTCGGATGCCGCTTTGCAATCGCTTCAATCAGGGCGATCTCGCGCCTGAGGTGATCCGGGTCGTACGGAATGATGCGGCGCAGCTCCCCGAGCAGCTTCGGCGTGATCCGCTCCGGCTCGGAATGCGTCATACCGTGCACCACGCGATGCCCCACAGCCTTGACCAACCCGAACACCGGCTGCGCTTCGAGCCAGTCCAGGAGAAAATCAACCGCCGTGCGGTGGTCGGCAGCCCTCAATCGAATAGGCGCCCGTGTGTTTCCAGCCGGAGTACAGACCACCAGATTCGTGCCGCTCAAACCGATGCGGTCGATCTTCCCGGAAAGCAGCCGTCGTGGCGTCTCACCGCCTTCATACACGGAAAACCGGATGCTCGAGGACCCACCGTTGATTGCCAGGACGCAGGACGATGCCTTCATCGTGGCGCTCTGCGGCTGTGTACGCCGGCCTGGGATTCCTGTTGAAATTGGGTTCATGCTTCGAACGTACGCTGTCTGGCTGAGCTGACGCGGCGTCCGAAGTATCGGGTTTTCGGATTCCCCGAGTGGACCGATCCGAAAACACGGACGAATTTCGCCCGACGGAGTGGAGCGAACTTGGTGACGACTGTTCTGTGAGCCGTCAGGATAGCCGGTGTCCCAGAGGCTCGGCATGGGGCTTAACCCGCCCCGGGGAGGATTTGGGGAACGCAAGGCACCCGATGGGCTGACGCAATGGCGGCCCATCCCCGACTTCCGGATCGGTTTGTCCAAACCACAGCCCGTCCGGCAATTCGCCGAACCCGCCTTCAGCATCGACTACGCCCGGCAGGCTTCCGCGCTGGAGTTCCCCCCTCTGTCTTCCGGGCCCTAGGACTGGCTTGCCAAGTCGTAGCCGGAGTCGCGCCCGTCTACGCTTTCAGCTTCGACGTGGCAGTCTTCTCCCTTGCTTCGCGGCGGGCGAAGACTGGTGGCCGCTACTGGACTCGAACCAGTGAAAGGGCGCTAGCACTTCGGTTTCAGTCTGGTTGCCCGCAAAGCACCGAACAAAAATCAACCCGAAGGCGTCGGTGGCAGAAATCGACGGTAAACGCTTTCGCGAGGGCCGAGATATTCGGCGACGACTTCATCGTCTTCGTCGAGGCAAAAAACCACGCGATATTTACCAACACGCAAACGCCAAAACCCGACAAGCGGATCGCTCAGCGCGCGGACATCGCGCTTCTTTCCGTTGTTCACATCTTCAAGCGCTCGGCGGATATCCCTTCGTACTCCTGGGTGCAATTCCTTGAGTGCCGCAATCACTTGATCGGAGAATTTCACTCGGAATTTGTGTCGGCATCCTGATAGCGAACCTTACCCGCCTTCACGCGCGACAGGTGCGCCACGAATTTGGGATCAGCCATAAGTTCCGAAGTCTCGGTCGGCCTCAAATCAAACGGCAACCCACCGGTCTCGGCAACCTTCGCATAGAAGACATTGATAGCCTGAGCAGGAGTCAGCCCATAGCGGCCAAGGATTTTCTCGGCCCGAATCTTTCGGCTGCTGTCCACGCGAGCGCGCAACAAGGTCGTTTTTGCCATGTGCTCAATGTTGTCCCACTTGTGCCCAAGTCAAGCCGCACAACCTTCCTCCGCACTGATCCCCCCTAAACCCCGGCGCAGCCAGGCGTAGTCCGTTGCGAAGCAACGACGCCGACAGGGTCTCGCGCACTCACTTCGACTTCGTGCGGACCGAGCGTTTGCCAGGCTTCGTGCCGCCTTCGGCGCCAACTACGCCCGACAGGCTACTGCGCTGTCCTTCTTTTTTATCCAGTCTGTTTCATCGCCGGTTTACCGTGCCTGGCGGAGCCAGGCGTAGTCCGTTGCGAAGCAACGACGTAGCCTGGTGGACGCTACTGGACTCGAACCAGTGACCCCTAGTGTGTGATACTAATGCTCTAACCAACTGAGCTAAGCGTCCGTTCAGGAGGGCGACACGTTTGAACGACCGGCTCGCGCGAATCAACACCGTTTTTGGACGGATTCCTGGCCCGGCCCCGCACTCGGGCTATTTCCTCGTGCACACGGGCTTCCGTCGGTTCGGATAAAGGGTG
>JAJXYI010000383.1 GCA_021780625.1 bacterium
CGAGGGCACGGTGTGGTATCGGCGTCTCTTCAACGCTCCCGCCGTCGCGCCGGGCACGCGGCTGTTCCTCTATTTCGGCGCGGTCAACTACGAGGCCGACGTCTACCTCAATGGCCACAAGCTCGGTCGGCATGTCGGCGGGTTCACGCCGTTTTCCTACGAGGTCACGGGCCTGGTTCGCCCCGCCGGAAACTCCCTGGTCGTGCGGGTGAACAACACCCGCCACCGCGACGCCGTGCCCACCGTGAACACCGACTGGTGGAACTACGGCGGCATCACGCGCGACGTGCTGCTGGTCGAGACCCCCTCGACCTACATCTCCTCCTTCCTCGTCCGCCTGAAGCCGGGCACGCTCGATCGGGTTGAGGCCCGCGTCCAGCTGGACGGACCGGAGCTCCGACAGCACGTCACCGTCTCGCTGCCCGGCCTCGGCCTCTCCGCCGCCGTGGAAACGGACGGCGCCGGCGCAGCGACGATCGAGTTTCCCGCGGCGAAGCTTCCGCTCTGGTCGCCCGAGCATCCCGCTCTGAACGAGGTGGTGATCGCCTCCGACACCGACCGCACGACCGATGAGGTCGGCTTCCGCAGCATCACGACCCGCGGCGACGACATCCTGCTCAACGGCCGCCCGGTGTTCCTGCGCGGCGTGAGCATCCACGAGGAAAACCCGATGCGCGGCGGTCGCGCGTATTCGATCGACGACGACCGCATGCTCCTGGGCTGGGCAAAGGAGCTTGGCTGCAATTTCGTCCGCCTCGCGCACTATCCGCATAACGAGCAGATGGCCCGGCTCGCCGACCGCATGGGCATCATGGTCTGGGAGGAGGTGCCCGTGTACTGGACGATCGAATGGGGCAACCCGGAGACGCTCGCCAACGCCCGCACCCAGCTCTCCGATCTGATCGCACGCGACCAGAACCGGGCCAGCGTCGTGGTCTGGTCCGTGGCGAACGAGACGCCCGTCAGCGATGCCCGCAACCGGTTCCTTCGCGATCTCATCCACACCGCGCGTTCGCTCGACGGCACGCGACTGGTGTCGGCGGCAATGGAGCAGGTCGGCGATCCCAAGGATCCCGACCACAAGATCGTCGACGACCCGCTGGTCAACGACGTCGACCTGGTCAGTTTCAACGAATACATCGGCTGGTACGTGGGCCTGCCCGACGACGCCCGGAAGATCCGCTGGACCGTCCCGCAGGGGAAGCCCGTGTTCATCTCCGAGTTCGGGGCGGGTGCGCTCCAGGGATTCCACGCCGACGCGCTCACGCGGTTCAGCGAGGAGTTTCAGGCCGAGGTCTACCGTCAGAACCTCGCGATGCTCTCCAAAATCCCAAATTGGCGCGGTGCCACGCCATGGATCCTCGCCGATTTCCGCTCTCCCCGCCGCCAGCTGCCGCACATCCAGGACGGCTGGAACCGCAAGGGCCTGATCGGACAGAACGGAGTGAAAAAGGAGGCGTTCTACGTGCTGCAGAAGTTCTACCAGGAGAAGGCGCGCGAGCAGGCTGCGGCCGATGCGCGTTGAACGTCGATAAATGGAAGTGTCGGGTTGACAGGACTCTTAGGTGAACCCTCACTGCCTGAGCCTGGACGGCGCACCACCAGTCAACCGCGCCGACCGGCATTCTTCCTGATGCGCCTCCTCGCCTTCTTGGGCTGCCTGACCGTCGTTCTCATCAGCCGTCCCGCGTTCGCGGGCGACTCCGGTTTCTACGTCGCGCCCTCGGTGGGCGCCGTCTTCTTTAGCGGAGCTTCGAAGACGGTCGTAACGCCGGATTCCGGCTCCGTGGGTTTGCTTCCAGTCATCATCAGCGGCGGCACGGCGAGGTATTCGACGTCCCATTCCGCCGACCGTCAGAGCCTGCGTATCGGATATCACATGACACGTATGTTCGCGCTGGAGCTGGAGGGCGCTCGCGTCGGCAGTTGGTCTCAGTCGGATTCGTATCAGGCCAACAACATCTTTCCGGAAAGTTTCTCCGGAAGCTCGGCCTCCGTCCACGAGACCGAGGTGGGCGTGAATGCGATCCTGACCGTCCCGCTTGGACATGGAATTGCGCTCCAGGGAGGCGTAGGCGTTGCGCGCGTACGGTACTCGGTGGACAGCTTCAGGTACGGCGGATTGACCGGATTTACCATTAGCAGCGTGATGAGTGACACCCAGTACAAGGCCGAACTTGCTGCAACCTACCAGCTCGCCCGCCGCGTGGCGCTGCGCGCTTCCGTCGAGGAATACTTTCCCCAGACGAGCCTGTTTTACCCCAAACCCCACATGACCGGACTTGCCCTCGGCGTCGTAGTTGATCTCTGAGCGCGGAGAGCATTTCCGCCAGCGGGCTCGCGTCCGTTCAGCCGTAGTCGTGCGACTCCGCTTCGGGCAACCCCTCCGCGCGCAGCGGGGCGATGGCCTCGGCCATGACGTGGATCACGCCCTGCTCGTTCTGTAGGCGCCCGGAGATCACCAGTGCCGACTCGAGATTGATCACGAGGCGGTACTTCTCGAAGAGCTTCGGGCGGATGATCGCGTTGGCCAGTCCGGTCTCGTCCTCGAGCGTGATGAAGCAAAATCCCTTCGCCGTGCCGGGGCGCTGCCGGGTGATCACGGCCCCTCCGATCTTGATTCGGCTGCCGGGGGCCACCGACGGGAGGTCGCAGGCGGGAACCAAGTCCGGAAGGCGGTCCCGAAACAGCTTCATCGGATGTGAGCCGGTGGTGAGCGAGAGATGGTCGTAATCCGACTGGATCCGCTCCAGCGGCGTCATGGGTGCCAGCGGGGCGGGGGAGGTTTCCCCGGCCAGCTCGGCATGCCGGAAGAGGTCGTCGTCCTCGTGCACGGCCTCGACTTGCCACAGCGCCGAACGTCGGTGGCCCGCCAACGCGTTGAGCGCACCCGATCCGGCCAGGGCCCGCCGCTCCTCGGCGTTGAGCCGGGTTCGGTGGAGGAAATCGTCGATCGACTCGAAGGGACGAGCGGCGCGCGCCGCGAGAATGGCGGCCACCGAGGCGGTCCTCACGCCGTGCACCGACGAGAGGCCGAGCCGCACGATCGTGTCGCCTTCGACCGTGCAGCGTTCACCCGACCGAGCGATGCACACCGGCAGGACCTGGATGCCGCGTCGGCGCGCGTCCTGAACCAAGCTCGCCGGGCTGTAGAAACCCATCGGCTGGTTGTTCAGCAGCGCCGCGTAGAACGGCGCCGGGCGATGCACCTTGAGCCACGCCGACGCGTACACGATCAGGGCGAAGCTGATCGCGTGGCTCTCGGGAAACCCGTACAGCGCGAAGGTCGCGAGCGAGTGGATGATCTTCTCAACGGCTTCGTCCGCGACCCCGTTTCGCCGGAGCGCGTCGGAGAGTTTTGCCTTCATTCGCTCCAGGCGCTCCGGCGAGCGCGTGAAACCGATCGCCCGCCGCAGCTCGTCAGCCTGGGCGGCCGTAAACCCGCCCAGCTCCATCGCCACGCGCAGGATCTGCTCCTGGAACAGCACCACTCCGAGCGTGCGTTCCAACGTGTCTTTCAGGCGCGGATCGGGGTAGGTTACCGGTTCCAGCCCCATCCGTCGCTGCAGGTACGGATTCACCGCGTCGCCCTGGATCGGTCCGGGCCGGATGATCGCGACCTCCACCGCCAGGTCGTAGAAAGTGGTGGGCTTCATCCGGGGGAGGGTCGACATCTGCGCCCGGCTCTCGATCTGGAACACGCCCACGGTATCCGCTTCCTGGATAAGCTTGAAGGTCGCCGGATCGTCCTTGGGCAGGCCGGCGAGGTCGACGGGCCGACCCTGGCGCTCGCAGAGCGCGATCGACTCCTGCAGCACGGCCATCATGCCGAGCCCGAGCAGGTCGATCTTCACGATCCCCATGTCCTCGCAGTCCGACTTGTCCCACTGCAGCACGGAGCGGCCGGGCATGCGTGCGTTTTCGAGCGGCACGAACTGGTCGATCGGCCCCGCGCTGAGCACCATGCCGCCCGAATGCTGGCCCAGGTGGCGCGGAAGGCCGTGGATGCGCTGGCAGAGGTCGACCAGCGCGTGCAGGCGCGGATGCTCGCCCGAGAGGCCGGCCATCTTCAGCTGCTCGGTGAGCTTGAGCGTCTGCGGGTAGTCGCCTCCATGATACAGGCTCGAGAAGCGGTCGAGGATGTCGTCGGGCAGCCCGAGCGTCTTGCCGACCTCGCGCAGCGTGCTGCGGCCGCGGAAGCAGATGACGTTTGCCGTCATCGCCGCTCCCCGCCGTCCGTACCGCCGGTACAGCTCCTGGATGACCTCCTCGCGGCGCTCGGCGCTGGGCAGGTCGAGGTCGATGTCCGGCCAGTCCGTGCGGCCTTCGGAAAGGAAGCGCTCGAAGAGCAGCTTCTGGTCCACCGGGTCGACTGCGGTGATGCCGAGGGAATAGCAGACCGCGCTGTTCGCCGCCGAGCCGCGCCCCTGCACCAGGATGCCGCGCTGCCGGGCGAAGCGGCAGATGTCCCAGACGATCAGGAAATACCCGCAGAAGCCCAGACGCTCAATCAGGGCGAGTTCGCGTTCGATCTGGCGGCGTGGCTCCCCCTCGTAGCGGCTGCCGTAACGCGTCAGCGCGCCCTCCCGCGTGGCCTGTCGA
>JAJXYI010000070.1 GCA_021780625.1 bacterium
GCCCTCTACCGGGCCGTCACTCTCCGCTCGGACGAGGGGCGCGCCACCCGCTGGAAGGCGCTCCTCCAAGCGGTGCGCGACGTCCTCGTCGCCGCCACCGAGGGGCAGCTCGCCGGACTGCGCGAGATCGCCGCCGCCACACGCTGACATCGCCGGGCTCCTACCCGCGGCGGGCTTTCATCGCAGGGACGTGGAACGTGCACGACGCGACCGGCACCGGCCGGCCGTGGCCGCCGCATGGACCGGCGTCCGCCCAGCTCCTCCCGCGTCCGCTTCCGCAAGGGGGGCGTATCCTCGCGTCCGGCCTGGCCGATCAGGCGTGGGGACTTGACCGAATCCTAGGGGTCTTGTCCGACCCGTGTTGTACGGTCCCACGAGGGGTTCCAACGAGAACATGAGTCTTTCTCGCTCAGAACAGATGGCGAGGATTCGCGGGAGGGATACGCATCCTGAGCGCCTGCTCGCGCGTCGACTCTGGGGGAAGGGACTCAGGTACCGGCTTCATGCGGGGTCCCCCGTCGGCAGACCCGACATCGTCTTTCCGGGCAAACGCACAGCCGTCTTCATCGACGGATGCTTCTGGCATGGCTGCCCGGACCACTACGTGAGGCCCAACGCCCGCTCGGAGTTTTGGGCGACCAAGCTTCGGTCGAACGTCGAACGTGACGTTGCTCAGACGCGCGCGCTCGAACAGGCGGGTTGGACGGTGCTGAGGTTTTGGGAGCACGAAGTCTGGGTCGCGCTTGGCGAGTGCGTGCGACATGTCGGCGCCGTGCTGGAGGGCTCTGTTTCTCCACCGGTGCGCAGCTGGCGAGTTGTTGCTGTGGAGCCGCTCAAGGATCGATTCGAGCGCAGGCACCTGATCGAGCTGCGCGGCCGCGCTGCCGATCGGTTCGTCGTGCGCAGAAGGAGGACGACGAAATGGTCTCGCGGGTTGCAGTAGCCCGTTCCCGAACGTGGGACGACGAGCGCAGTGCGCGAATCGCGGAGCTCGTGCGCGCGAAACTGGAACGCCTTCGCGACGACCGCGTGCCCGTTGCCGATCGTCGGCCTCGGGTCGTCGACCTGTTCTCAGGTTGCGGCGGGCTGTTCCTGGGATTCCACCGAGCCGGCGCGAGAAGCATCGGCGGCATAGAGATCGATCCTCTCGCAACTGAATCGTTCGCCCTCAACTTCCACGCTGACGCGTCGCCCGGCGAGATGGCGTCGCACATGCTGGCCAAGGACATCACCGCCGAGGCGAACTCGCCTGAGGAGGTCTTGAAGAGCTGGGGTCACGAGCGGTGCGAGACGGCCGTTGACCTGATCGTGGGCGGTCCTCCCTGTCCCGCATTCGCCCGAGTCGGCCGCGCGAAGCTTCGGGAGGTTAACGAGCACCCAGAAGCATTTCGACACGACCCTCGCGCGAAGCTCTACGTTCCTTACTTGAAGTACGTCGAGGCACTAGCACCTGTTGCGCTGCTGATGGAGAACGTGCCCGACATCCTGAACTATGGCGGCAACAACCTGGGTGAGGAGATCTGCGAGGCTCTCGACTCCCTCGGCTACAACTGTGCGTACACGCTGCTGAACGCCGCGAACTACGGCGTTCCGCAGATGCGCGAGCGCTTCCTTCTTCTCGCATTCCACTCGTCTTCGGGGGTGGTCCCGAGCTTCCCGTCGGGCACGCACGAAGTCTCGTTTCCGCGTGGTTACGAAGGCTCGCGCCAGGTCGCACTCAAGCACATCCCGACTTCGTACCAGCAGGTGCTTCTTCCTGGCGCAGTTCCGGAGACCGAGCTCCACTTCGTTGCAACCCCGGAGCTACGTAGGAACGCGGCCCGACCGGTAACCGCGGAAGAGGCGCTGAGGGATCTCCTGCCGCTCACGGCTCACTTGGAGGGGAGGGACCGTCGCGGCGCGCGACGGTTCGTCGACGGAGTCGGCTATAGAACCGACGTTACCCCAAGCGCCTACGCCAAGAATCTCCGAAGGTGGCCGGGGTTCGAATCGACCGGAGAGCTTCGGGACCACTTGACACGATGCCTCACAGATCGTGATTACCGGCTCTTCAGGCGCATGCAGGCGGGCGACGACTACCCGAAAGCGTACGCTCTCGCGGAGAAGCTGTTCGAAGACGAGCTCGGGAAGCTCGGGAAGACTGCGCCGCGGCCAACCACGGCGGCATGGAAGGAGCTGCGCGCCAGCTTCGTGCCTCCGTACGACCCAGGGAAGTTCCCGAACAAGTGGCGAAAGATGGAGCCTGACGAGCCGGCGCGCACGCTGATGGCGCACCTCGGGAAGGACACGTACAGTCACATCCACTACGACTCGAAGCAGGCGCGGACGATCAGCGTCCGCGAGGCCGCGCGCTTGCAGTCTTTTCCGGACGGTTTCGTGTTCCGAGGTACGATGAACCCGGCGTTCCGTCAGATCGGCAACAGTGTTCCCCCGCTGTTCGCGTTCGCGCTGGCGCGGCACGTGTTCGGAGAACTCAAGCTTCCCGCTCGCGACCTCGAGAGGTGACTTCCTGTCGGGCCGCAATGACGGTGCGGGATCTGGACGACCATGAAGATCGCACTCAAGCGGCTGACCGCTTCCGACCTCACGTTCTTCAAGCACCATTTCGAGACGCAGGCGACGGGAGGGAATCAGAAGTCGATCAACCTCAACGCGGATGTCTTCGTCGAGCAGCTCTTCCCAGTCCTGAGGGAGTCTCCTCCGAAGAGCGGGAAGCTCGGGTTGAATCTGTACGTGTATGGACCGGGCAGCGGACCGGAGCTGAACCTGCAGCGCAAGATCGTGAAGGGCGCCGCCTATAAGAACTGGCGCCTGAACGGGGAGTTCGTCGAAGACCCCATCGGCGAACCCGGCAGGTTCAGCTCGCTCGCCGTCGGGGACATCGCGGTAATCGGATTCGAGGGTGCTCCGCTGCCGCGTACAGGCTATCTGTACCTCGTCGCGGGAGCCGACGAACGCGCGCTGCGGGACCATCTGGACGCGCAGCTCGGCACCAAGAAGATGATCGAGATTCCTGCCCAGCAAGTCGCAAAGGTGCTCACCGCGGGTTCGGTCCCGAAGAGCCACCCGCTGTGGGCGCTCGACTTCGAGACGGATCTCGAGGAAGCGGCAGAGGGAGCGAGTGAACCGAGGAAGACGCTCGCGCGCCGGTCAGGCCGGGGCCGCCGGATAGACCGCGAGCAGCTCGCCCGTGCACGCGATGCTGCAGATGCCGTCGGGCGGAAGGGCGAAGAGATCGTTTGCGCTTGGCTCGAGGAGCAGCTGCTCTCGGGCGCGGTGACCGGCTACCGCTGGATCTCCGACGAGAACGCTGTCGCCCCATACGATTTCGAGGTGACGGAGGGTGGCAAGACCCGGCTGGTCGAAGTGAAGTCAACTTCTGGCGACTTCAACAGGGCGTTTCACATGTCCACCGCAGAACTCGAGGAGGCGGCCAAGGCCAAGCACTACGACATCTTCCGAGTGTCGAAGGTCGATCCAGCGACCGATACGGCGATCCTTCACATCGCTGAAGATGCCACTGCGCTCGCTCAGGACATCCTCGAGCGCTTCAAGGATCTGCCCGACGAGGTTCGCGTCGATGCGGTGTCGATCGATGTAGCCGCGCTGAAGTTCAAGAGCGTCGGGAAGGTCACGATCCCAGAGTGAGTGACGGGCGAGTGTGAATCCGTCTGGTCCGGGGTGGGTCAGACTTCACTGATAGCTTGGACGGAATCGCCGAACTTGAACGCACGGAGGGGCTTCCGATCATGTCGGACGAAAGCAAGCGACCCGGAGAGCAAACGGGCCTCGCCCTGAGCGATGAGCTCGCGATTCGGAAGGCAGAGACGGACGCAACGATCCAAGTCGTGGAGGCTGTGGGCGCACAGCTCAGGGCCATCGCCGAGTCCCCCGGAGTGCAAGAGGTGCTGAAAGGCCTCGGTCAGACGCTTGAGAAGCGAGCGCAGCAGGCTGTGGACGCCCAGCAGCACGCACACGAACTCCAGAAACAGGCGAACGATCTGGCGGCGCAACGCGAGAGGCGCCGGGACTACCTGGGAGCCGGACTGCTCGTGTTCATCGCCGTCATGATCGTCTGCGGCGTATGGCTCGTGACGAGCGGGACGGTGGACACCAAGAACATGCTGGCGGCGGTGAGCCTCATCGCTGCAGTACTCACGGGGAGATTCGCGCGCCCCCAATAGGGCAGGGCAATCGCAGACGCTTGGCTAGGCGGCACGCTCGTGGGTCTTCCTGATCTCGAGTACATCGACGCGTTCGTCGACGTCTGAATTCCTGCCCGCGATTTGAACCTGCGACGCTGGACCACTTTGCTAGTGAGTGCCGATACGCGTGCGCGTGGGCAGGGAGATCGAGACTACGTTTCTCGCCTTCGCAAGCCTCTCCGGCAGCATGTGCGCGTAGAGCCGCGTCACGCTCTCCTCGCTGTGTCGAGGCGGCGGTTCTGCCAGCCGTCGGCGATCTTCCTGAAGACGTCGGTGAGGTACACGAGGGGGTCCACCCCGGCCAGCATGGCGGTGGAGATCACCGTGTAGGCGATGGCGGCGCGCTCGCCGCCCTGGTCGGAGCCAGCGAAGAGGTAATTGGCCCTGCCGACCGCG
>JAJXYI010000588.1 GCA_021780625.1 bacterium
AAGGCCCGGAAGATCAGCAAGCAAGTCGCCGGCGCCACACCCGATCTCAAGCACGCGGGCACCGGGCGGAATCATAAGCCTCAGATAGCGCGCCAACCATCGCCTGTAGGCCCTGGCAGCGGCGGTGGGTCCTGGCTCCTCATCGAAGAATCGCCGAATCCTATCCAGATGGGCCTCGGAGAGTTGGTTGAGGGGCTGAACCATCGCCAAGACCGTAGGGAACGACACCCGCGATGCGACACCAAAGGTGCGGCATCAAGGCCTCCAAATCGCGTATCAGATCGGCGATCCTACGCCCCCCGTTCTCGCATTGCCAAAAGCGTTCAACTTGCTCCGACTGCGTGCCTGTCCCCTCCTCGCCTAATGAAACAGCCCACCCGCGCGAAGACCGAAGGTCCCGCGCAACGCGTCAGCACCGGAAGCATCCAGACGTTCGCGATTGCGGCACTCGTGCTGACGGCGACCGCGTTTCTAGCGCATTTTCTCCATTTTCGCCACTTTGGGCTCTACGAAGACGATTACTGGTCGATCGCGAACACCTACAACTGCAGCTTCCATCAATTGGGGGTCATAGCCCACTATGATTTCCGTTACTGGCCCACTGGGCGTCCGCTCAATCACCTTCTGCCATCGGTGCTATCGGTCGTAGGCTACAGGCTGGGAGGGCTGCCGGCCATGTATCTGATCGCTGCAGCGTGGTTGTCCCTGAACGGAATCCTCGTCTACGCGATCGCCCGCCGCTTCCTCAGCATGCGGTCCGCACTCGTCGCTGGCATCGCGTATCTGCTCTTTCCGGCCGACACGACCAAGGAACTCTTGATTCATGCCTCGCATATCCAGGGAGCCATGACGTTTCTGCTGCTCGGACTTCTGCTCTGGCTTTCCGGTGGCTGGAAACAAGTGCTCTCCTACCCGGTGGCCGCCTTGAGTCTCCTGAGCTACGAAACGGCGTTCATAGGATTCTTGCTGGCACCCTTGCTCGTGCATGTGTCGAAACCCGAACGCCGCTGGCGGAGGTGGTTGGTTCACGGCATCACCTGCGGAGCCATCCTGTTCGCCATTGCCATCATTCGCGTCAAGACAGGCGACAGCCGCTCGGTCGCCGTGCTGGACGATCCACTGATGGACGCGTGGAGGTCCCTTAGCTCGATGGTTCTGGGGCCGCTCACCGATTTGTGGGCCTATGTGCATGCCGCTTACACGGGAATGGCGCATGTGTCGGGAGTGGCAGCCCTGTCATGGCTTGGAATCCTACTCCTGGTCATCGTGTACTGGCGTGCCGCCAGGCGAGCGAACGGCCCTGGAGAAACGACTGGAACCGCACTTGCGCCCTTGGCGGCCGCGTGCGCAATTACTTGGGCTGCCAGCTATGCACTGACGCTGGTCAACTACCCGCCGACGCAAGTGATCGGACGGCTGACATCAACACACATCGCCGCCGGTTGGCCTGTCGCGCTTCTGTGCGGATGTGGATGCGAGGCCCTGATAAGGCGCCACCGAAAATTGACTGCCCTGTGGGTTGCCGCCCTTGCCGGTGCACTGATGCTCCTGCTGGCCTACACCCAGTACGTGCAACGGCAATACATGCATGCGTGGAGCCACGAAAAGGCATTTTGGCGCCAGGTCCTGGCCCTCTGTCCCGATGTCGACGCACACACGAGCATCATCGTCACCGGCCTACCCTATATCCAGCAGCATCCCTATATCCTCGTGAACTCCTGGGCCGACTACCACGCCTGCGTTCACTTGTTCGGTCTGACCGCCGACAATAGCGGCCCGAAATTTGCGAACATTGGCGCAATGGGCTCCCGGATCTCATTCAAACGAGAGGGAGCTCGCGTCTTGTGGAACCCGGAATTCTGGTCGAGTACGTTCCTGCCAATAAATCCAGCCGATTTGATTCTGCTCAAGTCGGACGGAGGGCACCTTACCCGGGTTCGCTCTGCAACGACACCGGTCGGAGTCCTGGTCTCGACAAGGCCGATTCCACAGGGCAGTCCGCCAGCACACCCTGACACGTATCTCTACCGCCTGATCACCCAAGACTAAGTTCGCAATGGCCGAGGCGTCTCCAAAGTCATTCGACTACAATGCCATTCCGGTCGGCTACTACGACATGGTGTTCTGTCGCAGGCGCGGCATCCAGAGCAAGTGGCACCATCTGAAATTCAAGCGGGTGGCTCGCGAGTTCGAGTCTGGGATGCGCCACCTCGATATCGCGTGCGGCCCTGGAACCTTCATCTCGACGCTTTCCGAGGGTATCGAGAGCGTCGGGGTCGACATCGCCGAACAGCAACTTCAGTATGCGACTGAACACTACTCCGGCGCGCATCGTCATTTCCAACGAATGGAGCCGGGACGCCTGCCATTCCCCGACGGCAGCTTCGACATCGCTTCCTCGGTGGAGCTGATCGAACACATTCCCTCGGAGGAGGCGAAACGGCTACTGGAGGAGTGCCGCCGCGTCCTGAAGCCTTCCGGGAAGCTTGTGATCACCACGCCCAACTACCAAGGGCTGTGGCCTTGGATCGAACGACTTCTGAACCGGTTCTCGAGCGTTTCGTACGAGGATCAGCACATCACAAGATACCGACCAGGAACCTTGCGTGCACTTCTGGCGGAAGCGGGCTTCAAGGAAGTCCAAGTTGAAACCTGTCTGTTTTCAGCGCCATTTGCCGCCGCCCTTGGCTGGTCGTTTTCAGATTTCATCGATCGTATTGAACCTGCAATCCTACCCCGACGATTTGGTCATCTGCTCATCGGCACCGCTCGCAACCCATGAAGCCGCCCAGCCTCGCCATAGTCGTTCCCACGTACAATGAACGGGAGAACATCCGCGAGCTGGTGCGCAGACTCGATCAGACGCTCGTCGGTACATCCTGGGAGGTCATCTTTGTTGACGATGATTCCGCAGACGGCACGCGCGACGAAGTGTGGGAACTGTCGTTCGAAGACCCCCGCGTCCGATGCATCTGTCGCGTGGGCCGAAAGGGCCTTTCGTCGGCTTGCATCGAAGGCATGGCGAGCACCCAGGCGGAATATCTACTCGTGATGGACGCAGACCTGCAGCACGACGAGGCGATCATCCCGCAGATGCTGGCTGCCGTTCGGGATGAGGGCTATGACCTGGCAGTGGGGTCGCGTTATATCGAGGGCGGCGGCATTTCCAAGGAATGGAGCACTTCGCGCCGACTGATCAGCCGGCTTGCGACGGTCGCAGCCCAGAAAGTCACGCATCACTCGATTTCGGACCCCATGAGCGGATACTTTCTGCTCAAACGCTCCGTATTTTGGAGGGTGGTCCATCGCCTGTCCGGCCGAGGTTTCAAGATCCTTCTCGATATCATCGCCTCCTCGAAACAATCCCTCCGGATCAAAGAGGTCCCGTTCCAATTTCGCCTTCGTCGTGCGGGTGAAAGCAAACTGACGGGCAACGTCGCGGCCGACTACGTGCTGCTGCTGCTCGACAAGACCGTGGGCCGCCTGATCCCGATACGATTCATCATGTTCGTGCTTGCCGGGAGCGTAGGGGCGCTTCTTCACCTGGGAATCCTGGGTGGAATGCACAAAACACTGCACGAAGATTTTTGGCTGTCGCAGGCAGTTGCGACGCTAAGCGCGATGGTGCTCAACTTTGTACTCAACAACTATTTTACCTACCGCGATCGCCGACTCCAGGGGATTCAATTCATGGTGGGCCTGTTACTATTCATGGCCATCTGCTCGGTCGGTGCGCTGACCAACGTGCAGCTTGCACAATATCTGTATCGCCACGCTCTCCCCTGGTGGCTGGCCGGGTTGTTGGGAGCGGTGATCGGTTCCGTCTGGAATTATGGAGTCTCGACGCAAATGGTTTGGAGTCGCCACCAACGCGTTGCCACCAACCAAAGACAATAACCCGATATCGCCGACCAAGCAGGACTTGACGCACGTGAGGACCGAAAACTGATTATGCAGTTGGGGCGCCGCCCAACCACCTCGAGTCGCCCAATCCGCCATGGACCAGCCCAGCCAATCATCCAATCTTCCGCGCGTAGCGGTCGTGCTCCCGTGTTATCGGGTCACGAAACACATTCTCGATGTGATCAGGACCATTCCGCCCCAAGTGGGAGGCATCTTCGTGGTGGATGATCATTGCCCCGAGGGCTCCGGGAACCTCGTACAGACCCAGGCGGCTGACCCGCGAGTCGTCGTGATACGCCACGAACAAAACCTGGGCGTCGGCGGTGCCGTGCTAACCGGGTATGCCGCCGCGGATCGGGCCGGATTCGACGTCTTCGTGAAAATGGACGGCGATGGACAGATGGATCCGGCCTATCTGAATCGGCTCATCAACCCAATCCTCTCACGAAGCGCAGACTACACGAAGGGCAACCGTTTTTTCGATCTCGAGGCACTCCAAACGATGCCATCGGTACGACGGTTCGGGAATTTCGCGCTCACACTTTTCACGAAAGCAGCAAGCGGTTACTGGCACATTTCGGATCCGACAAATGGATACACTGCCATTCATCGGCAGGCATACCGCCTCATCGCAACCGCCCCCCTGGCACACGGCTACTTCTTCGAGACAAGCATGCTCATCAATCTGAACATCGTGAGGGCGGTGGCAGTGGACATTCCCATCCCGGCGCGGTACCGCAACGAATCCTCGTCTCTACGGGTAGGGCGCGTCCTGGTGAGTTTCCCAATGCGGCTGATTGCCGGACTGCTCCGGCGGATCATATGGAGATACTACATCTACGACGTGAATGCCGTGTCGATCCTGCTGCCCTTCTCGATCATTTTCATGGGAGGAGGCGCGGCGTTCGGTCTGGACCGTTGGATCATGGGAGCGATTGCGGGCATTCCGCAGACGCCGGGAACGGTGGCCATTGCCCTGCTGCCTATCATCGTCGGCTTTATGATGTTCCTGCAGGCACTGCTGATGGATTTCACGGACAGCGCCAAGATGCCCGTCTGCCGCCTGCTCGACGACACCCAGCCGGACACCGCCTCCTGACATGACCTTCATCGGCCTGCTCTCCGTTATTTCGGCATGCTTCGTGCCCGGGGCCATCGCGGTACTGATCCTGCCGCTGCGCCAGCGTCCATTTGCATCGCTGCTGACCGTGCTCTTCTTCTCGCTCGTGTATACGCACCTGAAGGTCGTGCTGCTGACGGCGCTTCACCTGTACTGCACGACAACGGTCTACGCGCTGTTCGCCGCCGAGGCCGCTCTGCTAGGGTATTTACTGGTGAGGCGCGCCCCGAAGCCGGAGTTCGAAGAACGTGTGACACCGGACGGGCTGGTGTTCGCCCTGACCGCAGTGATCGTACTGGCGTGGATTTTCGCGACAGCAAACCTCGGCCGTAAGTCCCTGTTCCAAGGCTGGGCATTTTGGGATGCGATCGTGTCGTGGAACAGGTGGGCGTTGCTATGGGCAGGCGGAAAGTTCCCGTCGCAGACGAATGGCTACCCACAGATGATTCCATCGCTCTGGTCCTATTCCTACATTTTCGTGGGGACGCGGCAGATCGAGCTGTTCGCCAATCAGATCAACAATGCGTTTATCCTAGCCGTGCCGCTGATCGCGATGGACCTGGCTCTGCGGCGCAGGATCGCCATGCTTGGGGGTTTGCTCGCTGGATTGTGGTTCTTCGCTTACAGCCCCCTTGCCATGTGGACGTTTCAAGGATCGGCCGACGGACCCCTGGCGGCGACCTGTCTGGCAGTCTTCTACGCCTGCCACCTTTTCTACAACGAGAAGAACAGCTCCGCAAAACAAGCCCAGTATTTCATCGCCGCAGGCCTCGCCGCGGTGGCCGCGATCGTAAAGCAGCAGGGCATGCTCTTCGCCCTCCTTGTGCCGCCACTGCTCGCACTTGATCTCCCAAAGGGGAAGCGCCTCCGGAGCCTGATATGGGCATACGTCCTTGCTCTCGTGATCACGGGCCCATGGTACGGCTACTATCTCGCTCAGTTTGCGACTGGGGCCGAGCAGACGAACGTCGGGAAGCTCGACCACCTCACGTCGGTCCTCGCGAAAACCGACTCGGTCTGGAAGCGGGCCATGCGCGGAGTCGGCATGTGGTCCACGATGTTCGGGCCTCATGTGGTCACGCTGGTCTTCCCCGCCGTGGTGGCAGCAGGGCTGGCTCTCGCCAGGAAGTGGCGCGCGATGATCCTTATTTTCGTAATCGGCTATTTTTTCATCTGGTCGTATGCATTTTCGTACGACATCCGAAATTCGGTGATGGCAGCCGCGCTCGTGGCGTTTGTGTGCGGACTAGCGGCGGAAGGCATCGCGGGACTTGTGCCCCGACGAGAAAGCCGGCGCGAGCAGCGGAGTCGGTGGCTTTTCCGTTTCACCACGCGACAGGTGATTCTCGTGATGGCCGCGGGCTCGCTGATCTTTGCGGGCCTGGTCGGCTATGCGATACCAGACACCCGACTTACCGCGCTCCAACACGCGGCAAACACGGACAAGGGGCACCGAGATGTAAATCTACTGCTCTACAAGGCAATGGACCTCGGCCTGATGAAGGGTTTCGTGAAGACCAATTACGAGGTGATGTGCTACGACCCGTACTTCAAGGACGTGCATATCATATTCACTTTCTTCCAAACCGAGGGCGAGGTGAAGAGCATCGTCGCCGATCGCCGCTTCAAGACCGTCGTCATTTGGAAGCGGGGCCAGTTTATGCCGAACACCGTACGCGACCTTCTAGGCGGAGGCTTCAAGCCAATGCTGGGCAATGAGGTTGTTGAGGTCTACTGCAGAGACTAACGCGACCGCAAACATACCCAACCCGAGATTTCCATGTTCTACTCCCTATTGGTCACGGCATACCTCCTGATAACGACCTGTGCGATCATCGTGTTCAAGCTCGGCGCCCGCGGCACCCACCTGAAGATCGCGGCCGGGGCGATCCAAGGCACAATGAATGGACATTTCGTCCTGGGGATCGCTCTGTACGTCGTCAGTTTCTGCCTTTGGCTGGCGGTACTCTCGATGCGACCGATCAGCTACATCGTGCCGCTGACAACTGGCCTGTCTCAGATCCTGATTGTCGGGGCCGGCTGGTGGATACTCAGGGAGAAAGTCAGCCCGCTGAACTTCGCAGGCATTGGGTTCATAATCGTGGGCGCGGTTCTGATCTCACTCGGCAGGCGATGAGTGCAGTCAACGTCATCGTTCCCTGCTACAACTCTGCGCCCTATCTTCCGAGATTTCTCGCAAGTCTCGAGGCCCAAGCGTTCCGAGACGTCGAGTATCTGTTCATCGACGACGGATCTCCCGACAATTCCGGAGAGGTGGTGGAGCGGCATGCGAGACAAAGCCGACTACGCATACGCGTTGTAAGGAAGGCCAATGGCGGAGTTGCCAGCGCCTGGAACCGCGGGGTCGAGGAATCGACCAGCCCGTTGATCGCATTTGCCGATCCAGACGATGAGCTGTACCCGAATTATCTCTCCACGCTGGTCGAGACGCTTGAGTCAACCCGAGCCGACATCGCCGTCGCCCAATACGCGAGAAACTATGAATTTCGTCGACCGCTGCTCGACCGGCTCTTTCGCTTTCAGAACGACCTAGCCGGATACCGCGGCGGGGCGGCCATCGAGGACCGGCCGGAGATCCTGACCAACGCGTTCATCGCGCCGTGGACGCGCCTCTACCGCAGGGAGGTATTCGCCAATCCGGGTGTACGAGCTCCAGAACCCTCGTTCCTCTATTGCGATCTCATGTTCTTCCTGCGGATTCACTGCCAGCCGAACCTGAGGGTCGCCTCGAGCGAGGAAGTCGTGTACAACTACCGTATCCGAAAGGGTTCATACACGACCACGCTGGATGAGCGCATCTTCGACGCAGACCGGATGTTCGCGGAGGCATTCGCATTCATCCGCAGCCTTGGCACCTACGAACTTTACGAGAAGGAGCTTGAGTTCTCCTATGTGCTTCACGCGGGGCTCGGGGTATTCATCAAGCTGTTGCGCGCAGACGGCGTGGACCACGGAAAGGGAGCACACCTGATTGCGGACAAACTGAAGGCACGCTTTCCACGCTGGAAGGCGAACCCTTACCTCCAGAACTCGCAGCCGCTCAAGCGCGCCGCCCTTCGCCTTGCGGGCAGTCCCCGTCTCATGAAGGCCGCGGCGCGCGCAGCAACCCTGTTTTCCGGCGCTGCCTGACCCAGGCTCCCTTCGGTTCCAGGCCATGCCCCTGCGCATCACATTCCTAAACCAGAAGGGAGGCGTCGGAAAATCCACCGCCGCCGGGCTCGTGGCCGCGGTGCTCAAGGAGGCCGGCTTCCGCGTCGCGGCCGACGACCGCGATCCGCAGAAGACGCTCGCGTTCTGGGCGCGCGAGGTCGGCGGCATCCCGCTCGTCGACGAGCTCGAGCGGCCCGACGTCGTGGTGACGGACACGCCGGGGCGACTCGACCTCAACCAGGAGTCCGTGGTGTCGGGGTTCCGTTCGCTCGTGGGCGAGTCGGACCGCGTCGTGCTCGTGTCGGAGAAAACCCTTTTCAGCCTGCACGCCTCCGCGCCGATGCTGCGCATCGTGCTGGGCCATCGCCGGCCGGAGACGCGGGTGTGCGTGCTGTTCAACAAGGTGCGGAGCGCGACGGTGATCGGCCGGCAGAGCGACGGCGAGCTGGCGCAGCGCCTGGGCATCCCGGCGACGGCGACGCATCTGCCGCTGGCCGCGGCCTACGAACGCTTTGAAACCGAGGGCCTGGCGGCAGTGCGGGGCCGTCCGCTCGAACTCGCCAAGGCGCTTGCGCTGGAACTGGTTTCATGAGCCTTGCTTCGTCCGCGCTTGGCCTTCAAAAGGCACCTTCGATCCCGGTCTTTTCAGGACTCGCGGTGAACAGAAGGAAACGAAGATAACAAAGAAGGCCAAACCAAGCGATTACACGAAATCACCAAGCCAAAAACCACTCACCTGAACGGTGAATCAAACGCTCTCAATTCTGTGCTAAGCAGTTTGTCCTTCGTTCCCTTCGTTGCCTTCTGTTCCATTCATTCGCCGAATTTAGGATGAACGAATCGGACGAATCACGACCCACTCCAGAGATGAAAAACGAGCCCACCCAATACCCGGTGGTGCGGCTTGTTCTTCGTGACCTTCGTTGCCTTCTGTTCATTTCCCCTGCCGAATTCCGGATCCTTCCGCGATGAGCTCCGCCGACGACGCCCTCAAAGACCAGCTGGCCCGCCTCAGGCAGGCCGGCGCGGGAGGCACGACGACGCCATCCGGGGCTGCTCCGGCAAAAACCTGGGACTCGCTTCTGGAAAAAGCTCTCGCTCCGCTCTCCTCAGACAGGCCGCGCCCGGGCCCGCACCCCTCGGCCGACGGGGCGGTCACGCGCATCGTCGCAACCACGCCCGCACCTGCGGCGCTGGTGATCCTGCGCCCGGATTCCATCGGCGACCTGGTCCTTTTCGAGCCGCTCCTGCGCATCCTGCGCGAGGCCTGGAGCGAGACGCGCATCCACGTCGTGGGTACGCGGACGCTTGATGCCGTCTCGCGGATGATGCCCGAGGGGGTGGTCTGGCACGTGGTGGACGACGCACCACCGTTCCAAACTCCGACGGCCGCCGCCGTCGAGGCGCTGAGGAAGACCCTGGCCGAGATCGACGGGGCGGCGTGGCTGTTTTCCGCCTGTCCCCGAAAAACCTGGTGGGATGTCGTGGCGCCGGGGCTGCGCTCGTTTGAGCGGATCGTGTCGCTGGGTCCGGTGCCGGTGGCGGAGAGTCTCCGGCGCGCCCTCATCAGGGCCGGCGTCGAGGGTTCGTTGCCAGGATATCCGGAAACGGTCTCCAATCCGACCGCCTCGCACGAGTGGCATCTCGTGCTCGAGAGCGCAGCTTACCTGATCGGGGGGCCCGTCCCGCAACTCCGCCCGCGCCTGAGGCTCTCCGAGGAGGTCCGGCAGGCAGTGGACCGGACGCTTCCGCAGCTGGCGTTGAAGGAGGGCCGATTCATCGCGTGTTGCCCGGCAGGAACCGCCAATGTGTCGCTCAAGGCCTGGCCCGCGGCTCGTTTCGCCCAGGCGCTGACAACCCTCCAGCGCGAGCACGGGCACGACATCCTGCTCGTCGGAACCCAAAGTGAGGAGCCTGTGCTGGGCGACGTCGCAAAACGCATCACCCTCGCAGGCGGCACTGCGCGCGTCTGGACTGGACACAGCGCGGGCGAATTCGAGACCCTGTGCGGCCTGCTCGCGCGTGCAGCGCTCTACCTGGGAAACGACACCGGGCCGATGCATGCCGCCGCCGCCCTGGGGCGTCCCGTGGTCGGCGTCTTCGGCGGAGGAACCTGGCCCCGGTTCACGCCCTGCGCGGAAACGGGCGCTGCGGTCGTCCGTGTGATGCCCTGTTTTGGCTGCGACTGGCAGTGCCACCTGGGCGACGCCCCCTGCCTGCGCCTGGTCGAGCCGGAGACGGTGCTGGGCGCTGCGCGCGCGGCGCTCGCGGGCGCCCGATTTGAGATCGTGAACGAGACCGCGCACGCCGCCCCCGAAATCGACGAAATCGCACGAGGGGCGGCCCGGCACGCACGGAGCCTCGCCGGCAAGGCCGAACACCTTCGCGGGGTCTGCGAGGAACAGAACCGATACATCTCCGAGACCGAGGCGGCGAAACGCGAGGTCGATGGATACCTGGCTGCGACCCGGCAGAAACTCGAAGAGTTGAGCAAGGTCTGCGAGGACCAGACCCGGCACATCGAGGAGCAGGCGGCCTACCTTTCCGAGCTGGAGGCGACCAAGCGCAAGATCGAGGACGACAAGCAGGCGCTCGACCGGCATCTCGAGGTGACGAAGGAGGAGGCGAGCCAACGGCTGGCGACGATCCTCGAGCAGAACACCTTCATCTCCGACCTGGAGGCCCTCGCGGCACGGCTGGACGCGGAGAAAAACGCACTTGCGGCAAGGCTCGAGGAAACCCGGGCCGCGCTTGCCGCGAAGCAAGCGCTCGCCGCGCACCTCGCGCGGCAGTACGAAGCCGCCGCGAGAAAGGCGGCCGCGGACCACGCATGACGCCGGACGGAATGGACCTCTTCATCTCGCCGATCGAGATCAACGATCACCACGGCGTGGGCATCCTGCTGCGACGGTATTTCCCCGACAGCGCCCGGGCGATCTCGCTGCGTTCGACCAGCCTGCACGGCGGGGACGAGCCTTTCGGATCCAGACACTGGGAGCTCTTCAGCCGGTTCCTGCCCCTCCCCGAGGTGGAAGCTCGGCTGCGCATGCTGCTCGCCACCGCCCGCATCCGGCGGATCCTGGCGGTGCCCTATTTTCGCGAGGACTTCATCCACGCCGTGCTCGCCAGGCGCATCACCGGCGCGCCGCTGTGCACGTTCATCATGGACGACCAGAACGTGTTCGCGCCCGAGGTGCCGGACGCGTGGGTCGCCGACCTCCTGGCCGCCTCGGACCTGCGGCTGGGAATCTCGCCGGAGCTCTGCGAGGCCTACCGGCGCAAGTTCGGCCTCCGGATGGACGTCATGCCGCCGGTGCTTCCGCCGGGACCGGAACCGGTGCCCAATCATTGGATACCTGGCCGGGACACGCCGGTCACCTGCGCCATGATCGGAAACGTCTGGACCCGGCCGCGCTTCGAGCGACTGCGCCGCACGGTCCGCGAGTCGGGCGTGCGGATCCACTGGTACGGCAATGGCCCAAAGGCGTCGTGGCTCGGGGCGGACCGCGACGAGCTGGCGAAGGACGGGATCGACGTGATCGGCTTTCTTCCAGAGGGCGACCTCGCCCGCCTGCTGAGCAGCTACCCGCTCGTCGTCGTGCCCACCGGGGAGCTCAATGCCGACGATGACAACCCGGCGTTTTCCCGGCTCAGCCTGCCGTCCCGGATGCTCTTTGTTGCGACCCGCGCCCAGGTGCCGATCCTCGTGATGGGTCACGGCGAATCCGCCGCCGGACGCTTTGTGCGGCGCCTGCGGATCGGGAACTGCTGCGGCTACAATCCCGACCAGTTCCTCGCCGGCATCCGGCATCTCACGGAACCCGGCCGTCATGGGCGCCAATGTGCGAATCTGAAGCGCGCCCGCGGAATGCTCACTCACCCCGATCCCGGGGCGTGGATCTGGTCGTGCCTCGAGCACCGCCGGGCGCTGGCCGCGCCGTGGCATGCGGCGTTCCGGCCGAGGCGGACCTGGTACGGGCGGTCGCTCGAACGGCCGCCCCACCTGGAGATCAAGCCCGCCCGCGCCCGTCCCAGCTTCACGACGCCCGCCGCCTGGTCCGACGTCACCGACGCCGACCTGCCCGGCTTCGCCTTCACCCGGCATCACCATCCGGCCCTGGCCTGGCCGGGGACAGCGGAGCGCGACCTGACGCTCGACGGATTGCTCGCGCGCCTGGCGGCGGGGCTGGCGCTGCGCCTGGCTCCGCGCACGGGCGACTGGCTCCTGCTCGGGCCGGACGTCGCCGGCCTCGCCGCGTCGGCGCCCGAGGGCGTGCGCGTGTGGCACGTCCAGGATGCCCGCGGGTGGATCAATGCGGGCCTGCCGCAGGCAGGCCCCTGGATGCTGCCGGCGGGGCGCATCCCGGCCGGGGCAAACGCCCCCGGGCGTTTCAACGCAATCCTCGCCCCGACCGTGGCCTCGCTCATCCAGGAACACGAGGCGGATGCCATGTCCGCCTGGAAGGCATTCATCCGGACCGGCGCCGCCGAAGGCGCTTTCCAGGCGCACGGATTCAACGGCGTCCTGCACGAGACCTTCTTTCACGCCCACGGCCTGTATTGGCAGCTTCGCGACGAGGTCGCGGAGCTGCGGGATCGGCCCGGAAGGGACGAGATCCTGACCGCATGCGACTTCTGGCTGCTCGGCGAGGAGGTGTTCAATCGCGACTGGCTGCCGGTGGTTGGGCGCAGCTACGCGGCCTTTGGGCGGCCATTCGGGCTGATGCACGCCTGGCGCGGCCGTCAGCCCGGGGAAAGGACCCCGTGACGCCCGCCGACACGCCCACCGAATCCGCCGAAAATAACCTCGCGGCGTGGGCGATTCGCCCAGAATCCTGAGGGGAAATCCGACATGTCCGGCCTTTCCACACCGCTGCTCTTCATCGTCTTCAACCGCCCGGAGACCACCGCGCGCGTCTTCGCGGCGATCAGGCGTGCCCGCCCGGCGCGCCTGTACGTGGCGGCGGACGGTGCGCGGCCTGACCGCGACGGCGAGGCCGCCCTGGTGGAGCGGACGCGCGAGGTGGCGACCCGGGTGGACTGGCCCTGCGAGGTGCGCACCCTTTTCCGCGAGCAAAACCTCGGCTGCGGCCGGGCCGTGAGCAGCGCGATCACCTGGTTTTTCGACCAGGAGGAGGCGGGCATCATCCTCGAGGACGACTGCCTGCCCCACCCCGACTTCTTTCCCTTCTGCGAGGGCATGCTTGCGCGGCACCGGCACGATGAGCGCGTGCTCTCGGTGTCGGGAAACCACTTTCTCCCGCACGCCCTGCACCTGGCGCAGCCGTATTACTTCTCCAAGTACGTCCAGATCTGGGGCTGGGCCACCTGGCGGCGCGCGTGGCGCGGCTTCGACCTGGGGCTGGGCCAGCGCGACGACGCGGGCTGGATGGAGCTGCTCGACCGGACGCATCCGATCAAGGCCGAGGCCGACTACTGGAAGCACATCTACCGGGCGCTCAGGGCCGGTCTCATCGACACCTGGGACTTCCAGCTCATGTTCGACGGCTGGCACCGCGGGGGGCTGCACGCGGCGCCCGCGCGAAACCTGATCTCGAACATTGGATACGGCCCCGACGCGACGCACACCAACTTTGACGGCACGCTTGCGGAGCTGCCCGTCGAGCCGTTGGTGCTGGACGACACCGAGGTACCGGTGGAGGCGAATCCGGGGGTGGACAACCTGATCTTCTACGTGCGCTTTCTCGAG
This sequence comes from bacterium, assembly GCA_021780625.1. The sequence continues at coordinate 13,905 of JAJXYI010000588.1, forward strand.
TCGATGCACCAGACCTGGTGGGCGGAGCAGGTGCTTGACCCGACCGGAAAACTCGAGAACGCCCGCGCGGATGCTGCGCACCTTCGGCGCGAACTCGCGCAGCTGCGGAGCCAGGCGTCGGTGCACGAGCGGCAGAACCGCCTGCTCGGGGAAAAACTCGCCACGCTCCAGGCGCGTCTCGATGCGATCCCGAGCTGGCTTTCGCGCTTCGCGCGGAACCGCTGACCGGTGCCCGTCGTCCGCCCCTGCCGGATACCGCCGGAAATGCCGGAAGGCTGAAAATCCGAAGGGCTGAACGTACTCACTGCGGACGCCGGCGTCCGACGTCGAAATGCGCCGGGCCGCCTTCAGATTTTCAGCCCCTCAGCCATTCAGCATTTAATCGCGCACGGATTGTGCGACTGGTTCTCGCTACGCGGGTTCAGAGAATGGCTATCTACCTTTCGTAATACTACCCACCCACTTAGGTAGTCCTATCGGTTGACCGGAAGGCAGATGAGAACGACAGTTAGCGGCAGAAAGAGACGACCTGCCTTACCCAAATCAACCATGACGCTTCGCCCCGGCCCGACAAGGGTACGCACGGAGCCTCAAATCGGAGATCGGTGGGGCGACGTCAGATAAAGTGATCTTTGGTGTTGATCCGTTCCTTGAAACAGTTGTTTTTACTTTATTGCCAATTTCGGAGTACTGCTCGCCGGTTGGTCCGCTTGCGGACCTATTGCCGACAGAAGGCATGTATTCCGTCCTAAGGCTGGCTGCCTAGCCGCGGCGGGAAGCTGGTGCCCGCCGCGGCACTGCCGCCACCTTACAACAATTTCCACGCCATGGGTTAATGGCGTTGGTTAATAGGGGCCCGTACTCTTACGGGGCGACGGCAAGTGGGCAAACTTGCCGCCGTGTTAAGCTTAGTTAGGGAAGAGGCCAATCTCGCTGGGGAGCGGGATTGGCCCTTTTCGTTTTTTGGGGCCGACGCACGGCCCGACAAGAAATCCCGTCCAAGGAGCAGCACCCGATGGACGCATTCTCAAAAAACGCAGTTAACCGAAGGAAACGAAGGCAACAAAGGCGGCCGAGCCAGGCGCTTATGCGAGGTCGCCGAGTTAGGATTATTCAGCCGAGTCGGACCCGGGGATGTAGCCCGGAAGCGCCCTGGCCGCAGGGTCGTGTGCAAGGGCCACGGCTTCAACGACGGCGCGCTCGAAGGACGCGGTGTCGTTGTCGTTCCAGCGCACTTTGTCGCGGAAGTAATCGCCCCAGTGGAATTCCTGGAAGAACCCGGAGGGGCCCTTGACCTCGCGGTACCCGTGGTGAGCGAGCACGCCCCAGGCGAGGCTGCGGTAGGGATCGCTCTGCATTCCGAGGAGGTTGGCGGGAAGTTTCGCGGGGTCGACGGGGCCGCGTCCCTCTGAATCCTTCAGGTAGGCGTAATGGTGCTCCACCATGCGCTGCCAGAATTCGCCGAGGGGCAGGCGGCTCCAGTTGGCAAGGATGTGTCCATACACGCGTTTGTCGGGCTGGGTGGACTCGAGAAGGGCGCGGACCGTGTGGTGGCCGTCGGCCAGATAGGGAACGCCACCGGGTCCGATGACCACGGGAACGTTTTTCTTTTTCATGTAGGAGGCGGCCTGTGCGGGCGACATCCGATCGAGGAGGCCGGCCTTGAAGGTGACCTCCCGAAATCCGAGGCAAAATTGGGTGGGATGGAGGTGAAGGGCGTCGATGATATACTCGGCGTGGGCCGGCATCGACGGATCGTAAGGGGCGTAGGCGGCCCGGGCGGGTGACGCGACCAGGGACAGCAGGGCGAAGGGGAGAAGTAGAGGAATCAGGAGCGTGCGCATGATTGAAAGGGCGCCCGTGCCTGAGGTCAGGCCACGGGCGCAACGGGGAGTGGTTGAATATCCCGGCCGGCGCCTCCGAATCAGGGAGGCCGCCGGCCTGAAGGAGTGAAACCCAACAAGCTTAGAGAGCGACCGAGACGGTCAGCAGGTAGCTGCGGTTGGGGATGGTCCAGTACATCGGGGTGTTCGAGACGGGCGTGTATCCCGCGAGGTCGTCGATTTTCGTGCTGTTGAACAGATTGTCGACCGAGAGGCGGACCTTGAGCTCCTCGATGTGCGGGAAGGGGTGCTCGAAGGAGTAGCCGATGGAGGCGGTCGTGGTGGCGTAACCGGACAGCGGGATCGAGCGGCCGGTGTCGCCGTAGCGCGAGCCGACGTACTTGGTGACGAAGGTGGCGAGGGCCGCGTGGAAGTGGTACAGCAGGCCGACGGCGGCGGTATCCTTCGGGCTCTCGGGCACGGGGTCGCCGGACTGCTTGTCGGTGGCGCTGTTGATGGAGCCGTTGGCGTAGAGGCTCAGGCCCTTTCCGACGGAGACAGCGCCCTCGGCCTCGACGCCCTTGTAGGTGGTGCCGCCCTGATTGAAGAAGATGGTGTTGTTGCCGATCTTCCGTTTGCCGACCTCGTTGTTGAAGTCGATGTAGTAGCCGTCGAACGAGAAGGTGACCGGGCCGTGTTCATAACCTGCGCCCGCCTGATAGTTGGTCGTCTCCTGCGGGTCGACATGGCTGGCGCTCGGGTCGGCGGTGTAGAAGAAGTTGAGGTTTGGCGCGAGGTAGCCCTTCGCGAACTGGGCGTAGGCGGACCAGGAGCTGTTGATGCGCTCGTTGACGGAGACCGAGGGATCGGTGGTCGAGTAGACCTTGCTGTAGTAGAGCGGAAGCTGGGTCTTCTGGTTGACGGGGGCGGCGATCTGACGGCGCAGCGAGATGAACTTGACGCCCGGCTCGACGGTCATGCCTGGGAGCGGCTTCCAGTCGAACTCGGCGTAGGGCTGCCACGTGGTGATCGAGTTCTTCATGTAGTAGTTGAGCGAGGCGCCCGGCGTGGAGGGCAGCTCGTCGTAGGCACCGCCGAGGGTCCAGTCGACGTTGTGGCCGTAGCGGGTGTTCTTCTGGTATTCGGACCACAGGCCGGCCTTCCAGCCGCCGATTGCGCCGACGTCGCCGCCGAGGCGCAGGATGTTGCCCCAGGCGCGGTAGCCGTTGTACGGCTGGATCTGTCCGGGCACGTCCTGGTTGCCGGGGCCGCCGATGGTCGTGCCGTTGGGGGTCTCGCCGCTGAGGTCCATGCCCGCGCGCGTCAGGTTGTCGTAGTGGTACGAGTACACCTTGTCGGTGAAGTGGAAGTGCTCCGTGCGGTGCTGGAAGCCGACGTACTCGAAGTCGGTGGCCTTGGGCACGTAGTTATAGCCCACATACGCCTGGCTCTTCGGGTCGTTGTTGAGGCCGTAGGCGGGGCCGTATTGCCGGAGCTGGGCCAGCGTGAGGCCGGCGGTGGGGTGCATGAGCAGGTCCGACTTCGTGAGCACGAACGTGATGAGGTTCGAGGCGCCGAGGTGCCGGTCGAACTTGAAGAAGTAGTCGGTGCGGCGGGTGCCGGCGTAGGACTGGTAGCCGTCGGTCTCCATGTGGTCCCAGCCAAACGTGGCGCGGGCGTCTCCGAAGGTGGAGAGGCGGCCGGTCGAGAAGGTGGCGGTGGTGGCGCTCGTGTTGAAGTTGCCGAAGGCCTGGGAGAAGGTGGCGCCGGGGACGTCGGAGAGGGCGCGGCTGACCAGTGCGATGGTGCCGCCGAAGGTCGCGTGACCCTGCGTGGCGGCGGTGCCCGGGCCGCGGTCGACGACCACCGTCTCGAGCATCTGGGAGGTGAAATAGTTGTTCGAGTGGTGCGTGAAGTCGTTGGTATCACCGAACGGGATACCGTCGAAGGTCACGTTGTACTGGCCGTCCTGGAAGCCGCGGATGGCGGCGGTGAAGCTCTCCTGCGCGCCGGGGACGCCGGTGGGGACGACCATCACGCTCGGGGCGAAGTTCGCGATCTGGGTGAAGTCGTCGGTCTGCGGGAGGGCGTTCGCGATGAAGTCGCGTCCGATCGTCGACTGCGGCTCGATGGCGGCGGGCTGGATCTTGATCGGCGCGAAGCCGGTCGGGGAGCTCCAGGACTCGCCCTCGACGGTGAAGGCGGGCATGACGACCGCCTTGGAGGGCTGGGCCGGATCCGACGACGGGGCGGTGACGGGATCATCGGCGAATGCGATGGAGGGCTGGCTTGCGAGGGCAAAAATCGCGACCGCCGCGCAAACGGACGATCCGATCGAATGTCGTAACAGGGGAGTGAGTGAGTTCACCCGACAATTCGGGCGTGCCGCACGCCGCGGCTTCAATTGCGGACAGGGGGCTTTTTTGGCGGACGCGTTAAATCTTCGCTACGGCCGCGTGAACCGGCCGGGTTCGCGCCAATCCGGGCCGATGACTGTATCCCCTTTTTCGATGCGCCTCCGCGGGCGGCTCACGCGAAGTCGGAGACGAGCGGCCGGCGCGCGACCGCGAGGAGGTGCTGCCCCGCGGGCCAGCGGCCGCCCATGCGTATCCATGCGCTCTCGACAGCGCCAAGCGCGGCCAGCGGGACCGCGGAGGCCCGGGAGGAGCCAAAGGGGGCCGCATTTCGCGGCGGACGGGAGAGACGCAGGCGCGCCCAGAGCAGGGGCAGGGCGAGGCTGTTCCAGTGCGTGCTCTGGATTCCGCGGAACCCCGCCGCGGA
>JAJXYI010000377.1 GCA_021780625.1 bacterium
CCGATTGCGCCTGCGGGCCGGGCGCGACGGAAGTGGGGGAGGGTTAAGTTTGGCTACGAAGGGAAATAAGGGAAACGCATCGGTCCCTCGTGTGGCAAGAGCGGTTTTGCGGTTGAAACCGGGGGAGGGCGGCCCAAAGTGCCGCGGTGTTCAAGCTTCTGTTTATCGGAGACATCGTGGGAAGGGCGGGACGCGACATTGTCGCGGCGAAAGTCGCTGGTTTGCGCGCCGACCTCGGCATCGATTTTGTGATAGCGAATGGCGAGAATGCGGCGGCCGGCTCGGGCATCACGGGAGCGATAGCCAAGACGCTTCTGGGTAGTGGCGTGGATGCCATCACGCTGGGCGACCATGTCTGGGATCAGAGGGGGTGGGAGACGGAAATTGGGATGCTGCCCCAGGTCTGCCGTCCGGCCAATCTCCCTGCGGCCTGTCCGGGCCTGGATCACGTGATCCTGGAGAAGAACGGTTTCCGCTTGGCGGTGTTCACAGTGTTGGGCCGGAATTTCATCGCCATGAAGGGAGACTGTCCGTTTTTGTGCGCGGATGCGGTGCTGGCGAAGACCGTGGGTGCGGGCCGGGCGGACGGTGCGTTCATCGAAATCCATGCGGAAGCCACGTCCGAGAAACAGGCGATGGGCTGGTATTTCGACGGGCGAGCGGTGGCGGTTCTCGGGACGCACACGCATGTGCCTACTGCGGACGCCTCGGTCCTGCCGAAGGGGACGGCGTTCATGTGCGACGTGGGGATGACCGGGCCTTACGAGAGCGTGTTGGGACGGGCGATTGCGCCGGTCCTGGGGCGTTTTCTCGACGGGATGCCGCGCCGCTTTGATGTGGCGGAGGGCGACGTCCGACTATCGGCCGCGCTGGTGGAGTTTGATCCGGTGACGAAACGCTCGACTCGGTGCGAATTGATCACGGTGCGCGCCGAGTGACCGCGGCCGCTCCCTCGCATTGGGTTACCGGAACGCGATGCGCTGAACGCGGGCGAGCGGATTTTCGCCGAGAGGAATGATGGCGCGAACGACGAGGCCTGCGAAATTGGATGCGAGGACCCCGCAGGGGTCGAACTCCCTGTTATTTAGGCCAGCCACGCGCCAGCCATCCGAAGTGTGAGCCACGAGCACATGCATGACGGGTTTGCCTTCCGTATTGAAATACAGAACGGCCGAGCCGGACTTTAGCGTCGCGTAGGGCACATGCTTCACCACGAGGACAGTGCCTGAAGGATAGAGTGGCTCCATGGACGGGCCTGAGCCGACCACGACGAAGGCGCTTGGCTCGGCGGCCGCGGTAGTCTCGGCGCGTTTCCATGCCTCGGAAAAGGTGGCGTGCTCGGGCTCGGGGCAACGGCCAATGTACATCCCACGAATGTAGGTCTCCTTCGCCGAGGCTGGCGCTGCAAACCCAGCCACAAGCGCGAGGAAAATCATGATCGGTTTTGCCGGAAACGTCATGCCGGCGACAATCGAATGCTTCGCAGTGATGGGTGCGAGAGAAAGCTACTGGGGAGATCACCCTAGGCACTGTCGGAAAGGGGACAAGGGAGCCCCTGCGGATCGAGGGTCAGGACGGGGCTTGCCATGTGCGGGAGAGGGTCTGTTAGTTCGCCGCCTTCCCGCCCATGCCTGCGCCTCGCGATCTGCCCATCTACGAACTCGAAACCTCCCTGATGGAGGCACTGCGAAATCAGGGCCGGGCTGTCGTGCAGGCGCCGACCGGATCGGGAAAATCGACCCAGATCCCACAGATGTTGCTGGCGCATGGCTTTCTCGAGAAGGGACAGGTGATCGTGCTGCAACCTCGCCGACTGGCAACGCGGTTGCTCGCTCGGCGCGTGGCGGAGGAGCTGGGGGGCAAACTTGGCGACCTTGTGGGTTACCAGATCCGGCTGGAGGCGCGCGTGAACGACGCGACGCTGATACGCTTCGTGACGGAGGGCATTCTTCTTCGGCAGATGTCGTTCGATCCCTCGCTAAAGGGAGTGAGCGTGCTGGTCTTCGATGAATTTCACGAACGCCACCTTTACGGCGACATCACCCTGGCCCGCGCCCTGCAGATCCAGCGCACGCTTCGACCGGATCTGAAGATCATCGTGATGTCCGCGACGCTCGATGCCGAGGTGCTGCGGGACTATCTGGCGCCCTGTGCGATCCTGACATCGCAGGGGCGCAGTTATCCGGTGGCGATCGAGTATCTGCCGAGGAGCGTCAACTTTGAGCAGGAGCCCGTGTGGGAGGTGGCGGCGAGGGAGTGCGAGAGGGTCGCGGGGATGAGCGGCGGAGACATGCTGGTGTTCATGCCTGGCGCCTACGAAATATCGCGCACGGTGCAGGCGCTGCAGTCGAGCCGCGGATTGCGCGGCTGCGTCGTGTTTCCGCTCCATGGCGAGCTTCCGCCGGACGCGCAGGACCGCGCGGTGGCGCGGTACGACGCGCGGAAAATCATAGTCTCGACCAACGTGGCGGAGACCTCGCTGACGATCGACGGCGTGACGGCGGTGATCGACGGAGGGCTTGCCCGCATTGCGCGCTACGATGCGAACCGGGGGATCAACACGCTCCTGATCGAGAGGATATCGGTCGCGAGTGCGGACCAGCGCGCGGGTCGCGCGGGCCGGACGGCTCCGGGAGTCTGCGTGCGGCTTTGGACGGAGCGCGAGCATGCGCAGCGTCCGCGGCAGGAGCTACCGGAGGTCAAGCGGCTCGATTTGTCGGAGGTGGTGCTGACCCTCAAGGCGAGCGGGATCGAGGACCTGCTCGAGTTTCCCTGGCTGGAGAAGCCTGATCCGCGCGCTGTGGAGCGTGCCGAGGGACTGCTCTTGGATCTGGGTGCTTTGGCGAGGCCCGCCGGGAATGCGCACTCCTTCATCACCGACGTGGGCCGGCGCATGCTTCGCTTCCCGGTGCATCCGCGCTACGCGAGGATGTTCCTCGAGGCGGACCGACGCGGCTGCGTGCGGCCGGTGGCACTGATGGCGGCGCTCACGCAGGGGAGAAACTTCCTCCTGCGGGGCGTGCCCAAGGAAGTGGAGCGGGCGCGCGAAGACCTGCTCGGCGAGGAGCACGAGAGCGATTTCTTTCTGTTGATGCGGGCGTGGCGGTACGCGGACAAGAACCAGTACAACCTGGACGCGTGCCGGCGGCTGGGGATTCACTCGCAGGCGGCCCGTCAGGTGGGGCCGCTGTTCGAGCAGTTCCTGGAGATCGCCGAGAAGGAGGGGCTTACCGTCTCGGAGGGCCGCGTGGACGGGGTGGAGGTTCGCAAATGCGTGCTCGCCGGATTCTCGGATCATCTGGCGCACCGCCTCGACGAGGGAACGCTGCGATGCGACGTCGTGCACGGGCGCCGAGGCGTGCTGGCGCGCGAAAGCTCGGTCCACTCGGCGCCGCTGTTTGTCGCGACGGAGATCAGCGAGGTCGAGGGCAGGGGAGGCGAGATCAACGTGCTGCTGAGCCTTGCCACCGCGATCGAGGAAGCCTGGCTCAAGGAGCTTTTCCCCGGCGACCTGGTGGCGGTGCGCGGCGTCGTGTACGACGAGCAGGCGAAGCGGGTGGTGGCCCGGCGGGAAAAGCGCTTCCGCGACCTCGTGCTCGAGGCAAAGTCGAGCGCCGAAGACGTGCCGCTGTCGGAGGCGGCCGCGATGCTCACGCGGGAGGTCACAGCAGGACGGATACGGATCGAGGCCTGGAACGAGGACGTCGAGCAGTGGATCGTGCGCGTGAACCGGCTCGCCGAATGGTTTCCTGAACTCGAGGTGAACGTGCTCACCGAGGCTGATCGCGCCACGCTCGTGGAGCAGATCTGCTACGGCGAAACGAGTGCGCGAGGTGTGCGGGAGAAGGAGGTCATGCCAATCCTTCGGGACTGGCTCACGGCCGAGCAGCTCGCGGCGCTCGACAGCTACCTACCCGAGCGGCTCACGATGGCCAACGGCCGTCGCGCTAAGCTCGCCTACCACCCGGACGGCCCTCCGGTGCTCAGTGCGCGGATACAGGAACTCTACGGTGTCGACGGGCGCTTTGCGATCGGACACGGGCGCGTGCCCGTGAAGATCGAGGTACTCGCGCCCAACCACCGACCTATCCAGGTCACCGAGGACCTCACGAGTTTCTGGAGCGAAATGTATCCGAAAGTGAAGGCCGAGCTCTCCCGCCGGTATCCCCGTCACGAGTGGCGCTAAAGGAGCGGTGGTGGTGGCCGTTCAATCGACGATCATCACCTGGTCGCCGGGCCGGACCGAGTCGTAGAGTTCGAGAATGTCGAGATTGCGCATCAGCACGCACCCCGCGCTGAGGGCCTCGCCGATGCGGTGCTCGTGGTTGGTTCCGTGCAGGTAGATGTAGCGGTCGTAGGTGTCGACCTCCCCGCCGCGGTTCACCCCGGGCTCCAGACCGCGCAGCCAGAGGATGCGGCTCGTGATGAGGTTGGCCTCCTCCTCGGCCCCGTGAATCTCGCTAAAATGTTGCCCCGTGGGGATGCGCGAACGGAAAACCATGCCCGGAGGCTGCCCCCCCCCAATACGTTCGGCGATTTCGTGCAGGCCGCGGGGGGTGCCAAGCGAACCCTTGATATTGGACGGCGGACGCCTG
>JAJXYI010000412.1 GCA_021780625.1 bacterium
ATACGGACGGGGCGACCAATCCCACGGAACATCACCGATGACCGCCGATCTTGACGACCTCCTCGACGACCTGTTCCTCGGATGCGCCCTGGCCGCATTCGTCGAACAGGCGATCGAGCAAGGGGGGCCTCCCGACGTCGAAGCCACCCGGCTGCGGGCCTACCGGCTCTATGAAGAGGCCCTCGCCGCCAAGGACCGTTAACCCTTTCGCGCGTCCGCACGCCATCCCAGGGTGGGACGTACGGCCTCCGCTTGCCCATCTTGCGAGGCGAAAATCCGGCCGATGCTCGGGCCGGTTTTCGCGGTGTCAGGGGGAGCAAGATTTTCATCAGGCGTCTCCCCTAGCATCCGCTAGGCCGGTTTTTCCACCGTGAAAACGCGGCCTCGATGCGACCACATCGCCGGCGGGTCAGTTGGTCGACTGACATCGCGATTTGTGCTTGCTGCCTCCAACCGTGCCGATCAAATTGTTGACGAACCCGGAAATACCTTCTACTGTCCGGCCCATGTCCGGCTTGTCCCCCCACCCCAGCGCACTCACGATCGCCAAGGAATCGATGGCGATGTCGAAGGATTCCGGCTGCCGGGCCTTCCAGACCGTGGCGATGGTGAGCATGGTCGCGATGGCCCTGGCGTCGCTGACGAGCGCCGGACACATGCTCCTCCGCGACCTGAACAAGAAATACGAGTCCGAGAAGGACCAGGGCCACGGCCGGGGGCGGTGACCAGAAATCAGTTGCGCCAAGGCCCGACGCGTTGTACCAAGGGGCAAACAGCGATCGGTCAGTCACGCCTTGTCCATGAAATTTCGGCCCTCTTCCCGGACGCCCCTGCTACCGGGGTTCACGTCGGACGTCGGCGCGACCGCCCCGCTTCAGGACGCCCTCAACCTCGAACCGCCGGGAGGCCCCCATGCACTACAAGACGATCGCCCTGGAACTGATCCAGGACCAGCCGGATCTGTACGAGCGGCTCCGCAGCGGCAAGATGTTGCTGACGGTGATGGAGGTATACGCGACCGAACTGAAAGCCGGCCACGAGGCATGGAAGGGAGTGATCGCCCGAGACCGTCCGGGCAGCGATCCGAGCCAGGTGGCGGCCGAAGCCCTGGAGATGGCGATCCAGGACCTGCGGGATCGTTTGCCCTCCGCGTCGCCGAGGGACGAGGGGGAGCCGATTTCTCTCGACGCGGCGATGGCCTCCCTCCGCCGTCACACGCCGCCCGCGTAAGGGCGTCGCGCGGCCAGTCGCTCCTGCCCCTCTTCGGACCGCCGTCGAGGCCGGAGAAAGCCACCTCGTTACCTGCTTTGCCGGACGGTCCGGTCACCACCGATCGCGGCCCGTCTCCCCCACCCGCCGTTCCGCCGGTCGTCGCGGGCGGCGAGAAGGCCAAGGCCCGCGACATCCTCGCCGCCATCCGCACCCTGCAACGGGTCGAGCGGGAGCACCGCACGGCCACCGACGACGAGCGGCGGGCCCTCGCCCGCTTCGGCGGCTTTGGGGCCGTCGCCCTGTCGCTCTTCCCCGACCCGGTGACGGGCCGGTACAAGGACGCCGGCTGGCAGGCCCTCGGCGACGACCTGAAGTCCCTGCTCACGCCGGAGGAGTACGAGAGCGCCAAACGCACCACCTTCAACGCCTTCTACACGTCCCCGACGGTCATCGCGGCCATGCACCGGGCGGTCCGCCGCCTCGGCGTGCCCGACGGGGCCACCGTGCTGGAGCCCGGCTGCGGCACGGGCAACTTCATGGGCCAGGCCCCCACCGGCATGAAGTTCATCGGCGTCGAGCTGGATTCCGTCTCGGGCCGGATCGCCCGCGCGCTCCACCCGGGCCACGACATCCGCGTCGAGAATTTCCGCGACACCAAACTGCCGGACGGCCGCCTCGATGCCGTCATCGGCAACCCGCCCTTCGCCGACGTCCGGCTCGACTATCGCGGCACGAAGATGCCGCTGCACGACTTCTTCCTGGCCAAGTCGCTCGACGCGCTGAAGCCCGGCGGCATCCTCGCCCTAGTCACCAGCCATTTCACCCTGGACAAGCAGAACGCCGCCACCCGCGAGCACCTGGCCGACCGTGCCGACTTCCTGGGCGCGATCCGGTTGCCGTCGGACGCCTTCAAACGCGAGGGCACGGCGGTCGTCACTGACATCGTGTTTCTACGCAAGCGAGCGGCCGGCGAGCCGGCCCGCCACGCCGACCCGGATTGGCTGGCTACCGGGCCGCTTTCGGTCGAGGGCGTAGAGGTGGCGGTCAATCGCTATTTCCTGAACCATCCCGAGCAGGTGCTCGGTGCCTGGAGTCGCAAGGACCGTCTCTACGGCGGGAACGGCGGCTACAGCGTCGCATCCGACGGCGACCTGGCCACGCGGCTCGACGCCGCCGTCGGCCGGCTGCCGGAGTTGGCCCCGACGCCGGTGGCGGCCGTCGCCGAAAAGCCCGCATCCGCCTTCACCCCGCCGCCGCCGGACCAACATATCACCGAGGGCAGCCTCTTCATCGGCGACGACCGGACCATCCGCCAGGTGACCGACGGCCGCGCCGAGCCCGTCACCTACTGCGGCGTGCTGCTGCGGACCGACGGCACGCCCAACGCCCGCAAGATCGGGGCGTTGATCGAGCTGCGCGACCTCGCCCGCCGGGTGCTCCGCTCGCAGAACGAGGGCTGGCCCGAGGCCCACCGGGACGAGGCACGCCGGTCGTTGAACCGCGCCTACGACCGCTTCGCCGCCGCCCACGGCCCGGTCAACAAGACGACCTTCACCCCGGCGAAGGACGGCGGCTTGATCCGCCGGATGCCCAACCTGGTGAAGTTCCGCGAGGATCCCGACGCCATGCTGGTGATGGCCCTCGAAGACTACGACGAGGCGACCGGCAAGGCGGCCAAGGCCCCGATTATGCTGCGAGACGTGGTGGGCAAAAGCCCGCCGATAACGGCCGTGGCGTCGGCCGAGGAAGGGCTGCTGGTGTCGCTCGACCGCACCGGCGGCATCGACCTGCCCTATATCGCAAAGCTCTACGGCAAGCCCGAGGCGGCGATCATCGCCGAGCTGGGCGACCTGATCTATCGCGACCCCGAATCGCACGCCTGGCAGACCGCCGACGCCTACCTGTCGGGCGACGTGCGGGCCAAGCTCAAAGCCGCCGAGGCCGCCGGCCCGGCCTACGCCCGCAACGCCGAGGCCCTCAAGGCGGTGCAGCCCGAGGACGTGCTGCCCGGCGACATCGACGCCGGCCTCGGTGCCCCCTGGCTGCCGGCGTCCGACGTCCGGGCGTTCGCCGCCGAGCTTTTCAAAGTGGGCCCGTCGGCCGTCAGCATCGGGCACCTGAAGAAAGACGCCCTGTGGAGCGTCGAGGCCGACCACGCGGCCGAGGCGTCGGTCGCCGCCACCGCCGAATACGGCACGGCCAGGGCCAACGGCACCTGGCTGTTCGATCTCGCTCTCAACATGAAGACGCCGGTGATCTACGACACGGTGCATCACGGCGACCGCGAGGAGCGGGTGGTCAACCAGGAGGAGACGCTCGCCGCCCGCGAGAAGCAGAAGCTCATCAAGGAACGGTTCAAGTCCTGGGTGTTCGAGGAGCCGGGGCGGACGGAGCGGCTGGTGCGGCTCTATAACGACACCTACAACAATCTGCGGCCCCGCCTGTTCGACGGCGGCCACCTCGACTTTCCCGGCATGAGCCGGGGCGTCGAGCTGCGGCAGCACCAGAAGGATGCGGTCTGGCGGGGGATGAGCGGCGGCAACACGCTCCTGGCCCACGCCGTCGGGGCCGGCAAGACGTTCACGATGGCCGCCACCGGCATGAAGCTGAAGCAGGCCGGGCTGGTCAAGAAGCCGATGTTCGTCGTGCCCAACCACATGCTGGAGCAGTTCTCCCGCGAGTTCATGCAACTCTATCCGAACGCCAAGCTCCTGGTCGCGGCCAAGGAGGATTTGGCCAAGGACCGCCGCAAGCTGCTGACCGCCAAGATCGCCTCCAGCGAATGGGACGGCATCATCGTCACCCATTCGAGCTTCGAGCGGATCGGCATGTCGAAGGATTATCAGGAAAAGTTCCTCCGCGAACAGGTCGCCGAATACGACCAGCTCCTCCGCGACCATGCCGGCTCCGGCACTCCGCGAAACATCATCAAGACCATCGAGAAGCAGAAGGCCCGCCGCGAGGAGCGGCTGAAAGACCTGGCCGCCGAGGACAAGAAGGATGACGGGCTGGTGTTCGACGAGTTGGGTGTCGATCACGTCTTCATCGACGAGGCCCATTACTTCAAGAACCTGGAGACGCCGACCAAGATGGAGCGGGTGGCCGGCATCCAGACCGGCGGCAGCGAGCGGGCGTTCGACGTTTACATGAAGGCCCGCTACCTCGGCGAGCGGCACCCCGGCCACGGCGTCACCTTCGCCACCGGCACGCCGATCAGCAACACGATGGTCGAGCTGTACACGATGCAGCGGTTCCTCGACCCGGAAGGGCTGAAGAGCCGGGGCATCGAGCATTTCGACGGCTGGGCCGCCACCTTCGGCGAGGTCGTCGATACGATGGAAATCTCGCCCGACGGTGCTTCCTTAAGGCCCCGCAGCC
>JAJXYI010000022.1 GCA_021780625.1 bacterium
GAGGGAGGGGTTTGGGGTGCCTTTGACCTCGACCGGGCGGAGGGGCCCACGCATGCTCCCGGGGTTCTTGATCCTGCGAGGAGCATGCGTTTACCTCATCTGTCGTCGCTCAAACCCCGGCTTGCCTTGCACACGGTGTTGCCGTGTCTGGCGATTGCGTTGATGTCTTGGGTGTTGTTTGCGGGACACTATCGCAGCTATCGCCATTTGGTGCGGGTGCGGAGCGTTGTCGACCTGAGCAATCGTTTTTCCGAGATTGGCGAACAACTGCAGGCGGAGACCAACGCCTCGATGTTTGGATTGATCTTTGCGAAGGCGACGCACGACGAGGCCCGGCGTGCGCTGTACGAGCGCAACTACCGCGATGCGATCCGGAAGACGGATGCGATGCTTGTGGAAGCGAGGGACTTGTGGGGAAGGATAGACAAGGAGAATCTCGATCCGATCACGCGGCAGCGCATAGACGAGGGGTTTCAGCGGGCCCTGAAGCTGGGAGCGTGGCGGCAGGTCGTGCTGAATGCGGACGGGCCCTTGCCGGGCTTTGTGACGAAGGATCCGTATTATGAGGCCAGGCTGAGGGAGCATCAGATCAACCTTGCGACGACGCCGGAGCGCATTCGGCCGCAGGCTCTGTGGGATCTGCTCAAGGAGCGGGATTATGGCGGGCTGACGGACTATTTTGGGAACCTGATGCTGTATGCGGCGCGGGTGAGCGAGGATGCGGGGTTGGCGCGGCGGATAGCGCTTCAGGCGGAGCTTCTGCGGCTGCAGACCCTGGCGGACCGGGAGGACAGCCTGATCTATTATTTTGTGGATCAGGGGTCGCGGCCCCACGGGTTGCAGCCTGACGACATTGGCTGGCTTCGATCGTTATGGGATGCGCAGCGGACGGCGTATGCCAATGCCTGGTCGCTGGCCTCGGAAGCGGAGCGGAAGGTGATTGGGAGACGGATTGCGATCCGGGCCTACCCGGCGGTGGCGGGTGCCAGGGCGTGGATTGAGGCGAACTGGAAGGGGGAGGACATTGCGCATTGGCGGGACATTGATGTGAAGCGGATCGAGTCGCCGGAGTTGGACCGGGAACTTGCAAGGGACCGGCCGCAGGGGGTGCGTGAGGCGGTGCGTGAGTTTCGCGAGCGGTTGATGGAGGATGCGGGGCGGAGGATAGCGGAGCAGCGGCGGAGCATGATGATGATTTCGGCGGCGTTGCTGGGGGCCTGGGGATTGCTGGCGACGAGCTATGTATGGAGTTACCGGGCGTTTGCGGTGCCGGTGCTCCGGCTGGCGGGCACGGCGGCGAAGATCAGGGCGACGCGGGATTTCAGTGTGCGAGCGTCGGTGGTGGGGCGGGACGAGATCGGGCAGTTGGCGGAATCGTTCAACGGGATGCTGGCGAGCCTGCAGGCCAGCACGCGCCGGTTGGAGGAGGCTGCGGTTTTTCAGCATACGCTGCTGGAGTGTGCGGGAGTGGGCATTGTGACGACGGATGCGGAAGGGCGGGTGGTGTCGGTCAATCCTGCGGGCGCGTCGGCGTTGGGTCTGGAGGTTCAGGGGCCTGTGCCCGAGGGGCTTTTGCTGGCCGAGGCGCTGGCATCGGGCGTGGAGGGAGGGGGCGGGGATCGGGAGCGCGTCGAGGCGGTGCTGGCGGCCCTTGGAGGAGGGGGGCGGGTTGCTCCGGCGGTCCTGGAGATGACGCTTCGCCGTGGAGGGGGGAGGGGGTTTCCGGCGCAGGTGACGATCTCGGCCTTGAGGGATTCGGTGGGCGACCTGCTTGGCTACGTGGCGTTTTTGGGGGACCTGTCGGGGCAGAAGGAGGCGGAGGCGGCGATTCGGCGGGCGAATCAGGAGCTGGAGACGAGGGTTGCGGAGCGCACGGTCGAGTTGAACCGGCGGGTGGCGGAGGTGGAGTCGTTGAACCGGGACATGGCGCTGATCATGGCGGACCTGCAGACGAGCGAGGAGGCGAGCCAGCACTACGCGGAGGACTTGCGGGAGGCGAACACGCTGCTGAAGGCGGCCAACCAGGAACTGGAGGCTTTTTCGTATTCGGTTTCGCACGACCTGAGGGCTCCGCTGCGCAACATCGGCGGGTTCGTGGAGCTGCTTCGGCGCCGGTCGGAGGCGGCGCTGGACGCGGATGCGCGGCACTACGTGGGGATCATCTCGGGCGAGGCGGCGAGGCTGGGCAGGCTCATCGACGACCTGCTGGCCTTTTCGCGCATCGGACGAGCGGAGTTGAAGGCCGAGCGGGTGGATCTCGCGCAGCTGTTCGAGGCGTGCAGGGCCGAGCGTGCGGCGGAGACGGCGGGGCGCCGGATCGAGTGGTTCGCGGGGCCGATGCCGGCGGTGAATGCGGATCCGACCCTGATGCGCCTGGTGATCGCGAACCTCGTGGACAACGCGGTGAAGTTCACATCGAAGCGCGAGCAGGCGCGCATCGAGTTTGGCTGCGTGGCGGCGGCGGAGGGCGCGGCGGAACGGGTGTTTTTCGTGAAGGACAACGGCGCAGGCTTCAATCCGCTGTATTCGGGCAAACTCTTCCAGGTGTTCCAGCGGCTCCACAGCCAGCGCGACTTCGAGGGCACGGGCATCGGGCTGGCGAACGTGAAGCGCATCGTGGTGCGCCATGGCGGGCGGGTGTGGGCCGAGGGCGCCGTCGACGGAGGCGCGGCGTTCTACTTCACCCTGCCGGCGTTGCGGATCACGGTTTGAGGTTTTCGGGCCCCGCCGTTCGAGCGTGGCGGCCGGCTCAGGACATGGCCCTGAGGCGGTCGGCGAGTTCCATGCAGGTGCGTCCGTTGTGATAAGGGCATTTCCAGAAGCTCACCTTGGGGTGTTCGGTGCAGGGCACCCGGTCGCGGGTCACGCAGCGCAGCCACTCGCCGCCCTTGCGGTCGACGAGGTGGTTTTCGCAGAAATCCCAGAGTCCCACGGCGGTGGTGAGGAAGCGCTCGTCGCCGGAGATCTGGTAGGCGTTGAGGAAGCCGACGGCGGCCTCGGCCTGGGGCCACCACTCCTTGTGGGTGAGGATGACGCCCTTGGCGTCGCCCTCGTAGAGCAGCGCGCCGTCGGAGTCGATGGCTTCGCGGAGGGTGGTCTCGGCGATGTCGACGGCGGCCTTGCGCACGCGGGCGAGCAGGGCCGGATCGCCCACGACCTCGGCGGCCTCGGTGAGCAGCCAGGCGGCCTCGATGTCGTGTCCGTAGGAGATGCGCGGATACCGAAGCTCCCAGGTCTCGTTGAAGAACAGGCCGAGGTGGTGGGTCCCGGGGTCGAGGATGCGGGTGAGCATCACCTCGAGCAGCTCGGCCTGGGCGCTGCGAAGCTCGGGGTCGGGCCAGACGCGCAGGAGGTTGGTGTAGCCCTCCATGACGTGCAGGTGCGTGTTCTGGGACTTGGGTTCGTTGAGATCGATGGCGGAGAGGCGCACGTCCTGTTCGAGGGACCAGTCGCGCTTGCAGGCCTCGAAATAGCCGCCGTGCCGGCGGTCGCGGCTGTGTTGCTCGATGAGGCGGTACAGGGTGATGGCGCGTTCGAGCGGTTCCTGTTCGCCGGTGGCGCGGTGAAGTTCGGACATGGCGTAGGTTCCGAAGGCCAGACCATAAATCTGCTTGCGCGTGGCCTTGGGGCGGCCGTCCGCGGTGACCGACCAGAACAGGCCGCCGAACTCGGAATCCCAGTGGGTCTTGACCAGATCGGCGTAGGCCCAGCGCGCCATTTCGAGGTGGGCGGGATCCCTGTAGTGCCGGTAGGCCGAGGCGTAGGTCCACAGGATGCGCGAGGTGAGCAGGGCGCCGCGGTCGGCGGCGCGGTCGACCACGAGATCATGCGAGATCTCGCCGTAAAAACCGCCGCGCTCCCTGTCGACGACGTGTTTGATCCAGAACGGAAGGATGTTTCCCTTCAGCTCGGCTTCGATGCGTTGGATGAGTGCAGTGCGCTGGGTCGCGTTCATGGAGGGGCTGAAAGGTGCGAGCCTCGCCATGCGGTTCCGGTGCGTCAAGGGTGCCGGGCAGTCAGACATTTGTCCTGGGGCGCGCATGGCGTTTCCCAGGGCTGTTAACCATCTGAAGCAAAATGAAATAACGCCGACTGAGCATTCCGGTCGCTGCGGGGCGCGAGATGGGCCTGACGGCGGCCGGGCGCCGTGCGCGGAACGGCGGGGACAGGAGCGTGTGGCGGAGCGCGGCGCGGCGCGTCACTTGCCGCAGCAGTGCTTGTATTTTTTGCCGCTGCCGCAGGGGCAGGGATCGTTCCGGCCGACCTTGGGCTTCTCGAGGCGGCGGGGCGCCGGTCCGAGGCGGAGGGCGCGGATGTAGATCCAGGCTCCGTCGATGCGATGGAATTCCGCCTTTTCCTGATGGGCCAGCTCGAGCCCATCCTGGATGAAATGGGCCGTGAAATCGACGGTGGCCGAATCGGGATTCGGGCCGACCTCATGCGCATGGACGACCAGGCGGGTCCAGGGGGAGGCGCCGGATTCGGCGGGGGCGACGAAGGGTTGCCTAGCGGTCCCCTGATAGCTGCGGTGCAGGAACGCGTGGTCTCCGGCGACATGGGCTGTGAAGCGCGCCCGCATCAGCTCTTCCGCGGTGGCGGGGATGCGTGCGCCTGTGAGCACGGGTTCGCAGCAGGCCTCGAAGAGATTGCCGCTGCCGCAGGAACAGGCCTGTCCGCGAACCGGCTTGGAGAGGGGAGTGGGTGCGTCGCTCATGGAAGAGGGGGTCGTATCACAGATGCCGGAGGCGACTGCAAGCCCTCCGCGCGCGGCGAGGAAGGGGTTGGGCGAGCCGCGGTGTTGAGGCGGATCAGGATACATCTGAACCATGAGCCTCACCCGCGCCGACTTTCTCCGACTCACCCGCAACCTTGCCTGTGGCGCCTGCCTGGGTTCGCTCTTCGGCAGGGGGGCTTCCGGGGCGGAACCTTCCGCTTCGGCGGGCCCGGACGGCGGCGAGTCGCTTCGGCGGGCGAAGCAGTCGTACGAGTTTGCGGAAAACTGGCTGGCCGACTTCATGGCGGAGCTGGATGCCGAGGTGGATGCGGCCACGCGTGTGCGTCTGTTCGAGGCCTGCGGCCGGGGTTGTTATCGTCGGCATCCGTTCAAGCAGGCCATTGCCGCCGAAGGGCGGGGCGATCTCGACCGCCTGCTTGGGGCGTACCGTCGGAATTTCAACATCGAGCGCGTCGGCGACGTGGTGCACATTTGGTACGGCGACCATTGCTATTGCCCCGCAGCGCAGGGGCGTCCGGCCCGGCGTGGAGACCTGCAGTGCGAATGCACGAAGGCGACGCACCAGGCGATCTTCGAGGAGGCGCTCGGAAGGCGGCCCAGAGCGGACATTGCGGAGTCGATACGGCGGGGCGGGAAGACGTGTCACATCCGGATCTATTTGAGCTGATCCGGAGGTGCTGGGTTGGGAGGGCTGTTCGCGGGAGCCGCGTCCGAGCGGAGCGCATCTTGCGGACGGCGGCGCGAGGACGGGGCTCGCTTGGGGGGGGCGTGGGTTGCGGTTGGCGCGCGCCCGCGGTGTTCGCCCGCTCGCACGGCTTAGCGGCCGGCGTTTGCCAGGCCACCTTTGAATCCAGAATTCCGTTACGTCGTGCCGATAGTTCAGTGGGCGGCCTCGGGAGGCGGGGCGGCCTGATCGGAGCGCAACCTGAGAACGGCCGGTGCGAGGCCGGGAGAGCGTGCTGTCAGGACGATTTCGCCGGGCTGGCGGGTAGCCTGGACGATCACCTGGGCGAGGCCGTTGAAGAGCCTGCGTTTCCATGCGGGGGCGGGCGTTCGGATGCGAAGCGCGGCGGGGGTGAAGTTTTCCGCCACCAGGTGCGTGGCATCCTTGGCGAAGGGAATCGAGACGATGGCGACGCTGTTTTGGCCGGTGTGCAGCAGGCTGGGGTCGATCGCGAACGCGGAGCCGAAGGCGCTGTGGGTGGCGGTCCGTGCGTCGAGCAGGCGGCCGTTCAGATAGACCTCCTGGGATGCGCCGAGGTTTTGGACGAGCAGCGCGTACGAGGTGCCGATGGGAAGTGTGGTGAGCGCGAGGGAGCCGCGATGGATGAGTGCCTTGGCCTGCGGGGGCTGGTCCTCGGGCGCATCGTGGCGGGCGAAGGCTGCGGGCCAGTGCGAGTCATCGAAGGTGGCGGCGACCTCGGGCCTGTTGGCGGTGTCCTCCACGCCGAGCCGGCGCCAGCCGGAGGCGTCCACGGTGGAGACGGAGGGGAGTTCGACGTCGGCCTCGTGGCTGGAGGGGTCGCCGTTGCCCACGCCGATGATCCGGCCGGGGCCGGAGAGGGAGAGGGTGATCTCCGAGGAGGCTGTCGGGACTTCGAGGCCGCGGGCGTCGTCGGTCTGAAGTGTGATCACGGATACGTCGCGGCCGTCGGCGGCGAGGGTGGTGCGGTCGGCGGCGGCGGCGACCGTCGCGGGGGCTCCCGTAGTCTCGACCCTGTCGGTCGTCACGAGGGCGCCTGCGGCGTCGTAGCCGTGGGCGAGCAGGGTGCCGGGCTCGTAGGGCACGGACCAGGTGAGGTGGCCGTAACGGGGCATGGCCTTGCGGCCTAGACTGCGGCCGTTGAGGAGGAGCTCGACCTGGGCGCAGTTGCTGTCGGCGCGCACGGTGATCGGCTTGCCCTCGCGGCCTGGCCAATTCCAGTGGGGCTGGAGGTGGAGCACGGGCGAGTGGGTCCACCAGGATTTGAGGTAGTAGAAGCTGTCCTTGGGAAACCCACAGGTGTCGAGGATGCCGAACTGGGAGCTGATGGCGGGCCAGCCGAAGGGGGTGGCCTCGCCGCGGTAGTCGAAGCCGGTCCAGAAAAACAGACCCGCGAGGTAGGGGCGGGCGGCGTAGTATTTCCAGCCGACCTCACAATTGCCCTTGGAGGAACCGTCCTTGACGGCGGCCTCGTGGGCGCGCGGAAGATCGTCGACGTAGATGCCGCGGGTTCCCTGGGTAGTGGTTTCCTCGGTGCCGACGCCGGGCTGGTTGGGGAACTTCGCGTGCTGCTCGTCGGTGCTGCCGTGGGCGATGTAGTTATAACCCATGACGTCGAGGACCGTCGAGATGCCGTATCCCCAGCCGCCGCTGATTGCGGCCGTGACGGGGCGGGTGGGGTCGAGACGGTGGACGAAATCCTGCATGGTGGCGGCGATGCGCGCGCCCGTCTCGTTGCCTTCGATGGCCCACTCCTCGTTTCCGATGGACCAGAGGATGACGCTCGGGTGGTTGCGGTCGCGCAGGATCATCGCTCGGAGCGGCGCCAGGAGCTCGGGTGTGGTGCCCATGAGCCTGTTCTCGTCGATGACGAGCATGCCAAGGCGGTCGCAGGCGTCGAGCAGCTCGGGGGTCGGCGGATTGTGCGAGCAGCGGTAGGCATTGCTTCCCATCGCCTTCAGGCGCTCGATGCGAAACGCCTGGAGTGCGTCGGGGATGGCGGTGCCGACGCCGGCGTGATCCTGGTGATTGTTGGTGCCTTTCAACTCGACGTGTTTTCCGTTCAGGAAGAACCCGTGGTTGGGGTCGAAGCGGATGGACCGGATGCCGAACGAGGTGGAGCAGCGGTCGACGACGCGGCTGCCGGAGCGCACCGTGGTGACGAGCGTGTGGAGATAGGGGTCGTCGAGCGACCAGAGGCGGGGGTGGCCCACGGCGAGATGCAGGGAGGCGGTGCCGGTGGCGCCGGCCTTGAGTTCCGTGGCGGGCGAGGTCGACGACGCGAGGAGCCTTCCCGAGGCGTCGCGGATCTGTTCCTCGACCGACAGGGCGGCCGCGGACGTGGATTCATTGGCGAGCGTGGTCTGGACGGAGACCTCGGCGGAGTTTTTGCCGAGCGTGGTTGTCACGAAGACCCCGTGGGGGGCGACGTGGAGCGGTCCGGTCTTGGTCAGCCACACATGACGATAAATGCCGGCGCCCTCGTAGAACCAGCCTTCCTCCATCGTGGCGTCGACGCGGACGGTCACGACGTTGTCGCCGCCATAGTTCAGATAGTCGCTGACATCGTAGCGGAAGCCGGTGTAGCCGCTGGGCTCGCGGCCGAGGTAGAAGCCGTTGACCCACACCAGGGAGTCGCGGTAGACGCCGTCGAAGACGAGCGAGATGCGGCGGCCGAGGTCGGACTTGGGAATCGTGAAGGAGCGGCGGTACCAGCCGACGCTGGTATCGGGAAAGTTGCGACCGATGGCCTTGAAGCCGTGGCTGTAGCTTCCGCGTCCGTCGAAGGGCAGACCGACGGCCCAGTCGTTGGGCAGATCGACGTGCCGCCAGCCGCGATCGTCGAATTTGGGTGAGGCGGGCCCGTCGCCGAAGCCCGCCTTGGCGAGGTAGGAAAAATACCCCGTCGCGAAACCGAAGTCCCTGGCTGGGTCGCAGTCATTGCCGAAGGCGAAGCGCCAGCCTGAGTCCATGGACAGGCGTTCCCGCACGGCGGTGGGCGCCTCGGCGGGCGCGGTGGCGCGGACGAGACAGGATGAGAGCAGGGCGGCGGCGAGGAACAGGAGGCGTTTCATGGGAATGAAGAAAGGGGGTTACAGGGGACGCACCAGGAGGAGGGCGGCGCCGTGAGCCGGCACGGGGATGGAAAGCGTGCTTCCGAGCGGGCCGAGATCCCTGCGGGCCCACAGATCGCGCACGGTGGCGGGGCTCTTGAGTCCGAGGCGCGCGGTGTCGAGGGCGACGGGGCCGTCCACGCAGCTGCGGTTGAAGAAGCCTAGGGCGAGCGAGCCGTCGGAGAGACGCTTTAGCCAGACCTCCTTTTGTCCGTCGGTCGAGATCACGCGTCCCGCGCAGCCGAGAGGGTCCTGATTGACGGCGAGCACCTCCGGGTTGGTGATCAGCGCGAGGGTCCAGGGGTCGAGCTGGGTGAGATCGGAGCCAAGCATGAGCGGGGAGGGCAGGATGCTCCAGAGCGTGAGAAGAGTGACCTGCTCGGGGTGGGTGAAGTTGGACTGGCGAGGCAGGCCGATGCATTCCTGGCCGATGTGTCCGATGGGGAGCATGTCCGCGTCGGGCCAGTGACCGGGTCCGACGGCTGCGCGCCAGGCGGCGCCCTTGTGGAACTCGTCTTCGAGCTGGTCCCAGTTGTCCCAGAAATCGCCGGTCTCGCGCCACATCTGGGCATTCTGTATCAGGTTTTTGGTTTCCGAAAGCGGGGCGGTGCCCGGGGAGAGGCTGAGCACGATGGAGCGGTGGAGCGCGTCGATGGCGCGGCGCACCATCCCGATCTCGGCCTTGTGGTAGGGGGAGGAGATGTCGTCGACCTTGATGAAGTCGACTCCCCAGCTCTCGTACAGGCGGAAGATGGAGTCGTAGTAGGCCTGGCCGGCGGGGGTGTTGCGGACGCCGTACATGTCCTCGTTCCAGCCGCAGGTATCGTTCACGTCGGCGGCATCGGCGGCGTGGAAGGGGGTGCCGAGGATCGGGAGATTGGCCTTCACGGCGGCCCGGGGGATGCCGCGCATGATGTGGATACCGAAACGCAGGCCCATGGCGTGAATCTGGTCGGCGATGGCCTTGAAGCCGACGCCGTTGGCGGCGGAGGGGAAGCGATTGGGGGCGGGCATGAGCCGGCCGTAGGCGTCCATCGCGGGAGGCTGCTTGTCCTGGGGCGGGCAATACGGATTGGGATCGAACCAGAGGAAATCGACGACGGCGT
This sequence comes from bacterium, assembly GCA_021780625.1. Next base: position 9,658 of record JAJXYI010000022.1, read on the forward strand.
ATTGCCAGCCGAAGGGCTGGAGCTTGTGGGCGAGCACGCGGGCGTTGGCGAGGTACTCGGCCTCGGTGACCTTGGCGCCGTAATTGTCGTAACTGTTCCAGCCCATCGGGGGCGTGAGGGCGAGGGCTCGGCCGGCGACGATGCGCAGGTCGTGCTCGGTGGCGCCGGCCGGGTTGCGGACGGTCACGTGGACGTCGGTGGTGCCGGCTCGGGCGATCTCGCCGGAGAGGATTCCGGAGGCCGGGTCGATTGCCACGCCGACGGGTAGGCCCGAGGCCCAGAAGGACAGCGGTGCTTCGCCGGTGGCGGAGAGCCGGTGGAGGAAGGGGGTGCCGGGGCGGATGGCGGTGACGAACGGGGCGTGCAGCTGCGGGGCGGCCGGTTCCGGCGCGGTCGAGATCACGATGGGCATCTTCGGATCGACAGGGAACGCGGGCACGTTGGCGTCGACGGCGGCGATCGCACCGGTGACGCCCTCGAAGCGGGCCTCGGCCCAGTCGCCGTCGTCGTTGTCTCCGCCGTCCATCGCTTCGGACACGACGAGCGTGAGCAGTTTCACGTTGCTGATATCGACGTCGACGGACTTTGGGGTGTCTCCCTGGCGCATGACGCCGCTCATCCAGAGGGGCACGCGACCGTCGCCGAAAACGCGGAATTCGACGCTGCCCTTGCCGGCGGGCGCCTCGTCATCGACGCCGACGATTGCCTTGAACCAGCGCGCACGTCCGTCGAGCTGTACGACGAATTGGGAGCGGGCGAGCAGGCCGACGCCCTTCGGGTAAACCGTTCCCGAGAGGGTGAGGGGATGGCCGTCGACGGACCTGTCGGCCTTCATCGGTTTCCAGGCGACGTGGGCTTTCGTGAGATCCAGCGAGGAGAGCCAGACGGTGGAGTCGTGACCGCGTGCGGCGAGGGAGCCCAGGCTTGCGAGGGCGAGGGCGGAGGCGAGGAGACGGAGGGCGTTCATGGGGGACTTTGGGGCCGGGGGAAAGACGACGGGGCCGGCCCCGGGCTTGGAAGCATGCCAGTGAGGCAGCGGCTGCGGCAATCGGACGGTTGTGACAAAAGGGGGCTTTTCGTGACGGAATCCCCGGTGCCGGTGAGGGTGCTGCCGACCGTTGGAAGAGATTGGTCCGGGGGCATTGCGGGAGCTTGGTGAAGGCGATCGAGGACTGCCGCTCGCGGCTGACGCTGAACCTGGGATAGTCCGGCTGTGAGGAGCTGGTGGGCTATGCGGTGGGGCGGGGCATGCGTTTTCGGGACCGTTCCTGGGCCTTTCCCGCTCGTCTGCATTCCACTCTGGACCGCTCTGGGGCGAGCGGGTAGTCAGGGGCGCGTATGAAACGCCTTTTCCGCCGTCACGACGTTTCGAAGCTTCAGAGCCAGGCTAACAACGACGTGCGGCTGCGCCGCGTGTTGGGCCCGGTGAACCTCACGGCGTTGGGCGTGGGGGCCATCATCGGCACGGGTATTTTTGTGCTCACGGGCACGGTTGCCGCCCAGAACTCGGGTCCCGCGGTGGTGCTGTCGTTCGTGTTTGCGGGCATCGCCTCGGTATTCGCGGCGCTGTGTTACAGCGAGTTTGCGGCCCTCGTGCCGGTCGCCGGGAGCGCCTACACGTATGCCTACGCGACGCTTGGCGAGATCTTTGCTTGGATCATCGGTTGGGACCTCATCCTCGAGTACGCGGTGGGTGCCATCACCGTGGCGATCGGATGGTCGGGCTATGTCGTTTCATTTTTCAACAGCATCGGCATCCACATCCCCGCGGAACTATCGGCCGCGACGGGCACGCTCGTGCGTCTGCCGGACGGCATGCAGGTCCATGCGTTGTTCAATCTGCCCGCGGTGGTCATTGTGTTCGTGGTCACGACGCTGCTCGTGGTCGGCATCAAGCACTCGGCGCTCTTCAACAACGCGATTGTCATCGTGAAGCTTGCGGTGGTGCTGGCCTTTATCGCGACCGCGGCCCATGCAGTGAATCCCGCCAACTGGCACCCATTCATCCCGGCCAACACGGGGCATTTCGGACACTTCGGGTGGAGCGGAGTCCTGGCGGGGTCGGGCGTCGTGTTTTTTGCCTATATCGGCTTCGACGCGGTGAGCACCGCGGCCCAGGAGTCGAGGAATCCGAAGCGGGACATGCCGATTGCGATCATCTCGTCGCTGGTCGTCTGCACGGTTCTTTACATCGTGGTGTCGGCCATCGCGACGGGCGTGCTGCCTTATGGCGAGCTGGACGTGCCGGATCCGATCGCGAAGGTGGCCGACCATGCGGGGCTGGGCCTGATGGTGGGAGGGGTGAGTGCGATGTCGCTGATGATCAAGCTGGGCGCGATTGCCGGGCTATCGTCGGTGATCCTCGTGATGCTGCTTGGGCAGTCGCGTGTGTTTTACGCGATGGCGCGCGACGGCCTATTGCCGCCGTTCGTCAGCCGCGTGCATCCCCGCTTCAAGACGCCGTGGATCACCTCGATCATAACGGGCGTCGCGGTCTGCTTTTTCGCGGCGGTGCTTTCGATCCGGGAGGCGGGCAGCCTCTGTTCGATCGGGACGTTGCTGGCATTCGTCATCGTGTGTGCGAGCGTGTTGGTGCTGCGGGTGAGGGAGCCTCACCACGTACGGACGTTCCGGACGCCCGCCATCTGGTTTGTCGCGCCGGCCGGGGTTGTGTCCTCGCTGCTGCTCATGGCGGGGCTTCCCTGGGAGACCTGGGCGCGACTGATCATCTGGTTTCTGATCGGGATGGTGGTGTATTTTGGATACAGCCACCGGCACTCGAAGCTGCATGCGGGGTGCCTAGCGCAGGGCGAAGCCCGGGACGAATCCGCGGATGCGTGAGGCCGCCCGGCGCGGCGGTCGGAGCCATCTAATGATTGAGCGGCGCGGCGGTGCCCAACTCCAGGGGCTTTGTCCAAGGTGTGCCATTCTCCCCATGATATCCCCTCATCATACCTTGCTTGCGCTCTGCCTGTTTCTGGCGGGCGCTTTTGTGGTCCGGGCCGAACCCTCGTTCAAGACTCCCGTCAGCTACGCCGAAGCCGACCGACGGGCCGGCGAGCTGCTGGCCAAGATGACGGTGCTCCAGAAGATCGAGATGATCAGCGGTCACCATTCCTTCTACACGAAGGCATTTCCCGAACTGGGCATCCCCGCGTTTTACATGTCGGACGCCACGGCGGGCGTCCACATCCGCCCCAACGTCAGCGGGTCGCTCGGGAAATCCACTTCGTTTCCGGCGCCGATCGGCATGGCTGCGACCTGGGACCCCGCCCTCATCCAGCAGGTGGCGCAGAGCATCGGCGAGGAATGCCGCGCCGGAGGCATCGCGTTTCTCCTCGGACCCGGCATGAATATGTATCGCCAGTCCCAGGACGGACGCAGTTTCGAGTTTTTCGGCGAGGATCCGTACCTCTGTGCCAACATGATCGGGCACTATGTGACGGGCGTGCTCGAGACGGGCACGATTCCGACGCTCAAGCATTTCATCGGCAACGAGAGTGACTGGCATCGCCGCACCTCCGACTCGGTCATCGACGAGCGCACCCTGCACGAGGTCTACATGGTCCCCTTCAAGGCGGGCATCGACGCGGGCGCGATGGCGGTCATGACCGCCTATAACCAGGTCAACGGCGAATGGGCGGGACAGAGCCACACCGTCATCCATCAGCTCCTCCGCAAGGATCTCGGATACAAGTGGCTCGTCATGACGGACTGGTGGTCGGTTTGGGATGCCGAAAAGATCATCAAGTCGGGGCAGGATCTCGAGATGCCCGGCGACAAATTCCTGAAGGCCGACGCCTACCGCCTGCTCAAGGAGGGTAAGGTGACCGAGGCTCAGATCGACGGCATGGCCCGCAGCGTGCTTCGCACCTGCATCGCGATGGGGTTGTACGACCGGCCGGTGAAGGACTCGTTCTACCTGGAACGCTACCCGGAGCATGCGGCGACGGCGCTCCAGACGGCGCGCGAGGCGATCGTCCTGCTGAAGAACCGCGATCACCTGCTGCCGCTTCGCAAGGAGGGCGCCGGGACGATCCTGCTGACGGGCACCTTTGCCACGGACATGGCGCGTGGGGGCGGCTCCGCCCAGGTCGAGGGCTACGACAACATCACCCTGCTCGACGCCCTGAAGTCCGCCTACGGCAAACGCCTCGAGTACGTGGAGAGCCCCACCGACGCGCAGATCCGCTCCGCCGGTGTCGTGCTCCTGAGCACGGGCACCCGCGACACCGAGGGCGCCGACCGTCCCTTCGCCCTTCCGGATCCCGAGGAAAAGGAGGCGCTTCGCGTCACCTCCCTCAATCCGCATACCGTCGTCATCGTGAACTCCGGCGGCGGAGTGAAGATGACCGACTGGAACGACCAGGCCGGCGCGGTCGTCTACGCCTGGTATCCCGGGCAGAACGGCAACCGTGCGCTCGCCGAGATTCTCACCGGTGAGGTGAATCCCTCGGGAAAGCTTCCCATCACGATCGAACGGAGCTTCCACGACTCACCCGGATACGGCACGACGATGCCGCCCGGAGCGCAGTTTTACACCGGCTGGGGTCCCGACAACGACATGTCCCAGCCGATCCACAAAGTTGAGTACAAGGAGGGCGTCTTCATCGGCTACCGCTGGTATCAGGAAAAAGACATCAAGCCGCTCTACGCCTTTGGTCATGGCCTTTCGTATACGAACTTCGCGTATTCGGACCTCCGCGTCGCACCCGGCCTGCTGCGTCCCGACGGCCAGGTGACGGTCCAGTTCACGGTGAGGAACACCGGCAAGGTCGAGGGAACCGAGGTTGCCGAGCTCTATGTCGGCCAGCCGCAGTGTCCGGTGCCGATGCCCAAGATGGAGCTGAAGGGATTCTCGCGGGTGGACCTGAAGCCTGGCGAGAGCCGGGTGGTGAGCCTGCGCCTGAATCCCGGCGATTTTGCCTATTGGGATGTTGCAACGCATGCATGGAAGACGGCGTCCGGCGAGGTCCGCCTCTACGTGGGGGGCGCCTCCGACCAGATCGCGCTTCGGGGTGGTTTCGCCCTCAAGTAGACCTCAGGACCGCCATTGAACCACGGGACCTCAGAGGTCACAGAGTCGGAAGTCTGGGCCTCTGGTGCTCGCCTCGCTCACCTCGCCGGTGATGACGTTTTGGATACGAAAACCTCCTGTGATCGGCTTGCTCGGTGATCTGTATGTCCTGTGGTTCAAAACCAAAGGCGTCTTAGAGAATGGAACGGCCAGGGCGGTTTTCGGATCGGCGCAAGACGCGCCGCTCCGGGATTCCCGCGCGACAAGGTTTCGGGCGGGCCCGTGCGTGGCGGGGCGACGAGGTGCTGGTTTCACCGTTTTCGCTCGCCAAGCCGAGGACGGTCATTCGGCGCGCCTTGCACCGCGAAAAACTTCGGCGAGAGGCAGCTCCATGTCGTACTGACGATCCGAGAGGGTGAAGCCGGCTTTCGTGAGCAAGGGAAGGATGGGGCTGTCGGCGGGCTCGTTGACGACGCCGATGCTCAGCAGGCGTTCCTTCAGCCGTTCCAGGAGTGCGAGGCTGGCGAGGTCGTTTTCGCCCCACAGACGCAGGAGCCTGGTGGCGCGGATGGGAAGAGCGACGCAGATGGCCCAGGCCCGGGCGCCGTGATCGGAGATCTCATAGGCTTCGAGATTTGAGCGGCTGAGCAGGCTCGCGTGGCTGCGCTGCCAGCAGGCGTCGGTGGAGACGAGGCCGGGCGCCCTTGCGATGGCCTCTGCGATTGAAATCTGGTCGAGGGGGCGGAGGATGGGGTCCGGAGCGGTGGTGGCGCTTCGGCGCCAAGCCAGCACCAGCACTTCCCTCGTGATGTGCAAGCCGGCCCGCTCATACGTGCGCAGAGCGGGGCCGTTGCCGACGAGGACCTCGAGCCTGAGTCGCGCGGCTCCCGACCCGGCGGCCCGCCGCACCATCTCGTCCGCCAGGACTTGTCCCCATCCGAGTCCCCGAAATGCAGGCCTGACTCCGAAGCCGCCGCACCAAGCCTCGTGGCCGCGAAGCGCGAGCAGGACGAGACCCACTGCCTGATCCGACTCGTGAAGGACGAAGGATGCGTCGAGGGCGATCGATTCCTCGCGGATTCGACGGGCCAGTTGCAGGGCGTCGGTGGCGGCGGGATACGGATAGCCCTCGTAGCAGGCGGTGAACAGTCGTGCCAGCTCCTCGATCGAGGACTCGCAGGCACCATGGAAATCGTGACCGTGGCGTGGGCGCATGGGAACGAAGTCGGGCTGGGTTGGAGGCTCAGGCGTTCGGGTGCGGCCGGTCGCTCACGCAGGAGTCGAACAGGCGGGCGAGTTCCGCGGTGAGATATTCGGACGTCATCGGCCGGAACACATCGGCGTCGAACGGCTGGTAGTTGCGTGCCTGGGGCTGCATGAACCAGCCCTCGAGCACCTCGGCCGAAAGGCGCTCGATGTGCTCGGGGCCGTTGAAGGTCCACAACCGGCCTGCCTTGACCTGCCGCGTGAAGGTGGAGACGAGGCTGTTGTTGTGGAACACGAGGAGCATCGGGCGCCGCGCGAGGATGTAGGGAAAAATCTTGGACGCCGAGTAGGTCGGGTCGTTGGAGCCGACGCCGACCAGCGCGTCGGCATGGGTCAGGTAGTGCAATGCGTCGAAATAGGGCACGCGGTAGCAATGCTCCTCGACATAGTCGGCCACCCCGACCTCGCGTGCGACCGGCATCGCCCATTCGTGGCCGAGGGGCGGCGGGGCATAGTCCGTCCCGATGAAATGGAAGCGATGGCGGGAGGCGTTTTGGGGATCAATCTCGAGGTACCGTTTGAAGGCGCGGAAGATGACGTTCATCGAGAAGCGCATGTCCGGACCGCAGCGACCGGTGTAGACATAGTGGAAACGGCCGTCCTCGAAATCGATCAGGGGATTGTTCGGCTTGTGCTTTCGTGCCAGATCGAAATCCGCTTCTGAGGCCCCGAAGGGCATGACCGAGACCTTGGCGGGGTCGAACCACGGGTAATACCGGGCGAGCATGGGGCCGTAGGACTGGGAGACGGCGACGATGGCGGACGTTTCGCGAAGCACGCGGCCCTCGTGGCGGCGTGCGGTGAGCTGGCTGAGGAAAAACTTCAGGCGGCCTCCGGGCGGGAGGGTGCGCGTCTCGCGGTAATAGTCGTTTCTCCAGGGATCCTGGTAATCGAGGACGAAGGGCACTCCGAACCTGCGTTTCCAGCGTGGTCCGAGGGTGAAGGCGCTGAACTGCGTGGTGCTGAAGAATACCAGGTCGAAGGGCTCCGCGGCGAGCAGCTGCTCGCCGGCTTGGGCGAGCGCGCGACCGCAGCGCCACCATAGGTTGCCCACTCCGGCCCAGCGTGTGTAACGGGCGGGGATGCCGCGGACCCGCACGACGCGAATGTCCTCGGGGTAGGTCTCCTGGAGCAGGGGATCGAGCACGGCGCCCTCGACCGACTCGGGTTCGAGCGCCAGTACGACCGGTTCCCAGCCATGCCTGTGGTAAAAGGGTAGGCCCAGTCGGACCCGTTGCATGTCGGGGGCGTTTACGGGAGCCCAATGAGGGGAGACGATGAGGACGCGGCGCATGAGACTTGCGGTGGGGGTCGGGGATGGCCGCGCGCTGCGGCCAGGCGCAAGATCGGACCAGCAAACTGCTCCCTGCTCAAGCAGCCTTTGAAGGGCGCACCCCGGAAAAGGCGAAGGCCGCCCCCCCTTTTCGGGAGGACGGCCTTCGGAAGGCGGCGCGCTTATCTGTCGCGCCGCGGGACGTCTCAGGACGAGACGATCTTGACGGGCAGCACCACGGGAGTGGCGACCGGTTTCCCGTTGAGGGAAGCCGGCTCGAACTTCCATTCGCTCACCGCCGTACGAAGGGCGGAAGCGAGGTCGTCACTGGTGCCGGAGGGAACGCTGATGTTTTTCGGCGTGCCGGTGGCGTCCACGACAAAGTGGACCTTGACGACGGTGGCTGAGTAGTCGCCCCGGACGTCCGGGGAAACCACTGCGATGGGCTTGGGAAGGCCCGTGCGGGCGGCGTAGGAATCGACGTAGGCCTGCTCGTAGGTCGTCGCCGCGTGAAGGGCGACGGTGGCGCAGAGGCAGGTGGCGGCGAGTATCGGGAGTCTGGCGATCTTATTCATGACGTATGAACTCCGTGGTGACACGGAGCGTTGATTTTTTCCGTTGTTGTTGAGCGCCGCCCGTCTACCGGCCGGGATGGCCGCAAGACGTGCGACGATTGGACGCCGCCGCGGATTGCTTCGCTGCGCGTCCAAAGTCTTTCGTTTCAGGGCCGGGTCTGCGCGGGTAGAACACAGGCTCCGTTTCGAAAGCTCGCCGGACTCCTTGGATGATGTGAATGAACGGGTCCCCACAGGGACCTTGGCTTGCGCGTAGGTCTACCCTTCAAGCATTCCCCGTGCCAGGGCATCGGGTCCGACCGGCCAGCGTACGGCGCTCCGGGTCATGAACGGATTACCGCACGGCGCATGGAAACGGTCATGACGTCTCCGATTCGTTGGCGCGTTCGGTGGGTCACGAGGAATCATGACACACGGTCGCACACGTTCGTCACGCGTGGATTGCGGTTGGGTGACGAGCGGGCAACAACCGCGTCAGCTGCGGTGGGGCTTCCGGTGCGCCAGTCTGCGCGCGGATGTTCCCGCGGCGCAGCCACCGCACGAGCCGCCCTTGCGGCCGAAAGTGTGTCTGAGCCACCACAGGCCCGCGAAGGCGACGATCAGCGCGGCGACGACGGTTTGAAGGGTCTGGTTCATGAGCTTCCTATAACCCGGCCAGGTGTCCGAGTTGATAGACGAC